>NZ_JBHJVM010000003.1:167478-280652 GCF_042264825.1 Isoptericola sp. NPDC056134 | reverse complement strand
ACGCCCGGTCCCATTCCGAACCCGGAAGCTTAGCCCTTCAGCGCCGATGGTACTGCCCTCGCGAGGGGGTGGGAGAGTAGGACGCCGCCGGACACCCATTCACGAAAGGCCCACCCCACACCGGGGTGGGCCTTTCGCATACCCGCAACACCCCACCACGCCGTCGTGCCCGCAGGCGTGCTCGGCGGCGAGCCGGCCCGTGGTCGCGCACACGGCATCCCGCGCCGTCCGGGGCGCGCGGCAGTGGCGGGCCCGACGACACGATGACGTGGCGTGCGCGCCGCGACACCGTCCCGTTCCGCTGCGCGCCGGCGCCCGCGTGCTCCGAGCTCCGGGGGAACTCCCGAGGTCGGCGCGCTGGACCTGCGGGCGGGCCGGCGCGCGCTGGCGGGAGGTTCCGCGTCCTCCGACCGGCGCGGAGACTCCTCTGCACTCTTCTCAGGGTCTTCACGAGCGTGTCCGGGCGGCCGTTTCAGGCTGCTGACCTGGGGTGATGATGTGCCGCAGCGAGCGTGCTCGGCTGGTGCCGTGCGGCAGGTCCCTACTGAGCGCGGACTCACTTGACATGGCACCGGGCCGAGAGCGAGACTTCACTGAACGGAAACCCACTTCCGGTGGGTGGAATCGTCCGAAGGGGGTCGCTCGATGACGAGTGCAGGTCTCGAGGCATTCAACGCGGCGGACATCGACGCCGCACGCGCCCGGGTGCTCTCGTGCGCGGCCGTGACCCGGTGGGCTGACGCGGTGGTCGCCGGCCGCCCGTACGCGGACACCGCGGCTGCACTCGCGGCGGCGCGCGTCGTGGCGGACCCGTGGAGCGAGGAGGAGATCGACTCCGCGCTCGCCCGTCATCCGCGCATCGGCGAGCGTGCCTCCGGGGAGGACGCGGACGCGGCGCACTCGCGCCGGGAGCAGGCCGGGCTCGGCGACCTGACCGGTTCGGTGGAGGAGCGCCTGCGCGCGGGCAACCGTGCCTACGAGGAGCGGTTCGGTCACGTCTTCCTCATCCGGGCCGCGGGCCGCACCGCCGACGAGATCCTCGCCGCGCTCGAGGAACGCCTGGGGAACGATCCCGCCACCGAGCGACGCATCGCCGGCCAGCAGCTGCGGGAGATCGCCGTGCTGCGCCTGGAAGGAGAGCTCTCATGACCTCGCACGTCACCACCCACGTGCTCGACGCGGTGTCCGGCCTGCCGGCCGCCGGTGTGGCCGTCTCCCTGTGGAGCGTCGGCGCGGACAGCGCCGCGCGGCTCGCGGACGCCACGACCGACGCCGACGGCCGGGTCAAGGACCTCGGCCCGAAGTCCCTCGAGCCCGGCACCTACCGCGTGACCTTCGCGACCGGCGACTACTTCGCCGCGCAGGAGGTCGCGACGTTCTACCCGTCGATCACCATCGACTTCACCGTCGAGGCCGGGCGCGACCACTACCACGTTCCCTGCCTGCTCAGCCCGTTCGCGTACTCGACGTACCGCGGGAGCTGACGGGCCGCCAGGCCCGCATCACCGGCCGCGGCAGAGACGCCGCGGCCTGCGTCATCGTCATCGGAGACGTATGGGGGCCGCCCTCGGGGCGGTCCCGCGACAACGCAACAACAGATGAAGGAGTCAGCAATGACCGCCACCGCCACCGACGCCCAGGCCGCCACGGGCACGATCGTGCTGGGCGACAACCAGTACGGCAAGGCCGAGGTACGCGTCATGAAGGTCGACCGTGACCAGGCGCGCCACCGGATCACCGAGCTCTCGGTGACCTCGCAGCTCCGCGGTGACTTCTCCGCCGCGCACATCGACGGCGACCAGGGCCGCGTGGTCCCCACGGACACGCAGAAGAACACGGTGTTCGCGCTCGCCAAGGACGGCATCCCCTCGCCGGAGGAGTTCGCCCTCCGCCTGGGTGAGCACTTCGTCTCGAGCTTCGACTGGATCGAGGGCGGCCGCTGGGAGGCCAAGGAGTACACCTGGGAGCACATCCCCTCGTCGCTCACCTCCCACGTGACCGACGGCGAGCACGACCACGCGTTCGTCAAGGGCGGCACCGAGACCCGCACGACCGTCGTCCAGCGCGAGGGCGACGAGGTCTTCGTCGTCTCCGGCCTCGAGGACCTCAAGGTGCTCAAGTCCACGGGCTCCGAGTTCCACGGCTTCCCGAAGGACCGCTACACCACCCTGCAGGAGACCACCGACCGCATCCTCGCGACGTCGGTGACCGCCCGCTGGCGCTACACGTCGCTGGACATCGACTTCAACGCCGTCTACGACGACGTGCGTCGCATCCTGCTCGAGACGTTCGCCGACGTGCACTCGCTCGCGCTGCAGCAGACCCTCTACCAGATGGGCAAGCGGGTGCTCGAGGCGCACCCGGAGATCGGCGAGATCAAGTTCTCGATGCCGAACCTGCACCACTTCGTCGTGGACTTCGAGCCCTTCGGCCTGGAGAACCCGAACGAGGTCTTCTACGTCGCCGACCGCCCGTACGGAAAGATCGAGGCGGAGGTGAAGCGGGAGGGCGCCGACCAGGAGCCGCGCGCGTGGGCCACCGTCACGGGGTTCTGCTGATCCAGGTTCCCCTGATCAGCGAGGCACCGTGCAGTCGGTTCGAAGGAGCATCGAGATGAGCACGACGACCATCGACGCGGCGGGCGTGACCGGCGTGCCGCAGGGCGGTCGACCGGAGGACGAGCGCTACCCGCTCGGCAAGACGTTCCTCTACGGCCTGCAGCACATCATGACGATGTACGGCGGCGTGATCGCGCCGCCGATCATCGTCGGGCAGGCGGCGGGCCTGACCGGGGCGGAGATCGGCGTCCTCGTGTCGGCCGCGCTGCTCGTCAGCGGTCTGGCCACCGCGCTCCAGACGCTCGGCATCCGCTTCTTCGGGTCGCAGCTCCCGCTCGTCCAGGGCATCTCGTTCGCCACCGTGTCCACCATGGTCGCGGTGGCGAGCGGGGACGGCGGGCTCCCCGCCGTCTTCGGCGCCATCATCGTGGCCGCCGTGATCGGCCTGGCGATCAGCCCGTTCTTCGCGCAGGTCGTGCGGTTCTTCCCGCCGGTCGTGACCGGCACGATCATCACGATCATCGGCATCTCGCTGCTGCCCACGGCGGCCGGCTGGATGATGGGCGGCGACGAGGAGGCGGCCGACTGGGGCTCGGTGCCCAACATCGCGCTGGCGCTCGGCACGCTGGTCGTGGTGCTCGCGCTCAGCCGCTTCCTGCAGGGCACGATCTCCCGCCTGTCCATCCTCTTCGGCATCATCCTCGGGACCGTGGCGGCGGTGCCGCTCGGGCTGGCGGACTTCTCGGGGGTCGGAGAGGGGTCGCCGTTCGCGCTGCCGACGCTGTTCGCCTTCGGCGCCCCGGTGTTCGAGATCGGCGCGATCATCTCGATGACGATCGTCATCCTCGTCATCATGACGGAGACGACCGCCGACATCATCGCCATCGGCGAGGTGCTCGACACCAAGGTCGACGCGAAGCGGGTGGGGGACGGCCTGCGGGCCGACATGGCCGCGACGCTCATCGCGCCGTTCCTCAACTCGTTCCCGGCCTCGGCGTTCGCGCAGAACGTCGGCCTGGTCGCGATCACCGGCATCCGTTCGCGGTTCGCCGTGGCGGCGGGCGGCGCCGTCCTGTTCGTCCTGGGGCTGTTCCCGGTGCTGGGACAGGTGGTCGCGGCGATCCCGTCGCCCGTGCTGGGCGGCGCCGGCATCGTCCTGTTCGGCTCGGTGGCCGTGTCCGGCATCCGCACGCTGTCGCGGGTCGAGTACGAGGGCAACCTCAACCTCACGCTCGTCGCGGTCGCGTTGGGCTTCGGCATCATCCCGATCGCCGTCCCGGACTTCTACGACCAGTTCCCGACCTGGGTGGGCATGATCTTCCACTCCGGGATCGCGGCCGCAGCCGTCGTCGCCGTCCTGCTCAACCTCGTGTTCAACGAGATCCGCTGGGGCCGGCGCAGCAAGGACCCGTCGGTGTTCACCGCAGGCTCCTCGGCGCGACTGGTCGTGACGGAGGAGCAGGAGCAGCGCCGGGCGGAGTACTTCGCGCGCCTGGACGCCGAGCGTCAGGAGGAGCGTCGCCGCGCCCGCCTCAACGCGGACGTGCGGGCGCGGGTGCGCCACGGCCACGGCCGCCGGTCGGGCTGCGTGTCGGCCATCGACCTGGACGCGGACGGCGTGCCGGACGTGCTCCAGATCCGCGAGGGCGCGCGCGACGCGGTCGCCGGTCGACGTCCCGGCGCTCACGCCGCGGCGGACGACACCCGTCCGCAGCTGGTGCACGCGGGCGCCGCCGAGCCGGGGGACGGGTGACCACGATGCGCGCCCCGGCACGACGCAGGGCGCGAGGCGGGATCCCCGCCTCGCGCCCCGCGTCGGGTCGCCGCGTGCCGTCAGGCCGCGGAGAGCAGCTCCTTCGAGATGGTGTCGGCCATCTCGTGCAGCAGGGGGAGCGCGGCCTCGCCGAACTCGTAGGTCACGCGGGCAGCGGGCCCGGAGACCGAGAGCGCGGTCGGGGTGGGAGCGCCCTTCACGGGGACGGCGAAGCACCGCACGCCGATCTCCTGCTCGCCGTCGTCGACGGCGTAGCCCTGCTCGCGGATCGTGCCGATCTCCTTGAGGAGGTCGTCGACGTCCGTGATGGACAGGTCGGTGGCGGGCGGCATCCCCACGCGACCGACGATGTCGCGGATCGTCTGGTCCGGCAGCTCGGCGAGCACCATCTTGCCGACGCCGGTGCAGTGCGTGTAGACGCGCCGTCCCACCTCGGTGAACATCCGCATCGAGTAGGACGACGAGGCCTGGGCGACGTACACCACCATGTCGCGGTCGATCATCGCGAGGTTGGCGCTCTCGCCGAGCTCGCGGGCGAGCCGCTCCAGGTGCGGGCGGGCGCTGGCGCCGAGCTGGCGGCCGGCGCTCTCGCCCAGCCGGATGAGGCGCGGTCCCAGGGTGTACCGGCGGTTCGGGAGCTGACGGGCGTAGCCGCGACCGACGAGAGTCCGCATGAGCCGGTGGATCGTCGGGAGCGGGAGGCCGGCAGCGGCCGCCAGCTCGCTGAGCGCGGCGTCGCCGCCGAGGTCGGTCATGATCTCGAGCAGGTCGATCGCCCGGTCCACCGACTGGACTCCGGTGCCGTTCGCCATGGGTCGTGTCCCCCTTTGAGCCTCACGAACCGGTCCCGGTTCTAGAAACCATCCTTCCACATCTCGAAACTTCATGTCATCAGCACCTCGAAAGGAAACCCAGGCCATGGCGATGCCCAGCCCCAGCTACACGATCACCCTCCGCGTCGAGGCCCCGGCCTCGCAGCGCGCGACGAGCGAGATCGTCCACGAGATCGCCACGGCCGGCGGATCGGTCATGGGCGTCGACATCGCCCAGTCGCACGCCGACACGATCGTCGTCGACGTCACCTGCGACACGGTCGACGCCGAGCACGGCGAGCGGATCGTCGCGGCGCTCGACGCCCTCGACGGCGTGCGCGTGCTGAAGATGTCCGACTCGACCTTCCTCATGCACCTCGGCGGCAAGATCTCCGTCACCCCCAAGGTGCCGCTCAAGACGCGCCGCGACCTCTCGCGCGCCTACACGCCGGGCGTCGCCCGCGTCTGCCTCGCGATCGCCGACCGCCCCGAGGACGCGCGCCGCCTCACCATCAAGCGCAACACCGTCGCGGTCGTCACCGACGGCACCGCCGTCCTCGGCCTCGGCGACATCGGCCCCGAGGCCGCCATGCCGGTCATGGAGGGCAAGGCGGCGCTGTTCAAGCAGTTCGCCGACGTCGACGCGTGGCCCATCGCCCTCGACACGACGGACACCGAGGAGATCATCCGCACCGTCAAGGCGATCGCCCCGGGCTTCGGCGGCGTGAACCTCGAGGACATCTCCGCGCCCCGCTGCTTCGAGATCGAGAAGCGCCTGCGCGAGGAGCTCGACATCCCCGTCTTCCACGACGACCAGCACGGCACCGCCATCGTGGTGCTCGCGGCGCTCATCAACGCGCTCAAGGTCGTGAACAAGAAGATCGAGGACGTCCGCATCGCGGTGTCCGGCGTCGGCGCCGCCGGCTCGGCCATCATCCGCCTCCTGCTCGCCCAGGGCGCGAGGGACATCGTCGGCTTCGACCGGCACGGGGCGCTCACGCCCGAGTCGGCCGGCGACGACGCGAACCGCGCCTGGATCGTCGAGAACACCAACCCGTCCGGGTTCACCGGAACCCTCAAGGAGGGGCTCGTCGGCGCCGACGTCTTCGTGGGCGTCTCGGCGGGCAACATCCTCACGGGCGCGGACGTCGCGGCGATGAACGACGACGCGATCGTGTTCGCCCTCGCGAACCCGACGCCCGAGGTCGACCCCATCGCCGCGGGCGAGACGGCCGCCGTCGTGGCGACCGGCCGCAGCGACTACCCGAACCAGATCAACAACGTGCTGGCGTTCCCCGGCCTGTTCCGCGGCCTGCTCGACGCGGGCGCCACGCAGATCACGGACGAGATGCTGCGCGTGGCGGCGGTCGCGATCTCGTCGGTGGTGAGCGAGGACGAGCTCAACTCGGCCTTCGTCATCCCGGGCGTGTTCGACAGCCGCGTCGCCGAGGCCGTCGCGGAGGCCGTCCGGGCCGAGGGCCTCAAGGAGGTCCCGGTGGCGGAGCACCGTGCCGGGGACGCCGAGCACCTGGCCCAGCACCTGGGCCGTGCGCTGCAGGCCGAGGGCGCGGCGGTGGCCCGATGAAGGCGTCCCTCGACCAGGCCGCGCTCGACGACGTCGAGCGGCGGCTCGCCGCGCACGACGCCCACCTCGAGCGCGCCTACCCGGGCGACGACGGCACGCGCCAGCCCGTGCACACCGTGTACGTGCCGGCGCACCGGTACGCGGCCGGGCTCGCGAGGGACTGGGGCGCACAGGCGCTCGCGGCCGTCGAGGCGCAGGGCACGGACGCGCTGCTGGACGCCGTCGACGTGCGGGACGACCTGCGCGAGGCGGTCGCGGCCCAGGTGGAGCGCAAGCTCGCCGCCGAGCCGATCGAGGACCTGCGCATCGACCTCGAGGACGGGTACGGCACCCACCCCGACGCCGACGAGGACGAGGTGACCGCCGCCGCGGCCGCCGCGCTGCGCGCCGAGCTGGACGCCGGGGGAGCGACGCCGTTCGTCGGCATCCGGTTCAAGTGCTTCGAGCGGCCCACCCGGGCGCGCGGCCTGCGCACGCTCGACGTGTTCGTCAGCACGCTCGCGGCGTCGGGCGACCTCCCCGACGGGCTCGTGCTGACCCTGCCGAAGGTGACCGGCGTCGTGCAGGTCGAGGCGATGGTCTCCGTCTGCGAGCGGCTGGAGGAGGCGAACGGCCTGCCGGCCGGGCGCCTGCGCTTCGAGGTGCAGGTGGAGACGCCGCAGTCGATCCTCGACTCCGAGGGCACGGCGACCGTGGCGCGGATGATCCACGCGGGGGCGGGGCGCGTGAGCGGCCTGCACTACGGCACGTACGACTACTCGGCGGCGCTCGGCATCGCCGCGGCGTACCAGTCGATGGAGCATCCGGCGGCGGACCTGGCCAAGGAGGTCATGCAGCTCGCGGCCGCCGGCACCGGCGTCCGCCTGTCCGACGGGTCGACGAACGTGCTGCCGGTCGGCGACGACGCGCAGGTGCGCGCCGCGTGGGCGAACCACGGGCGTCTCGTGCGGCGCTCGCTGGAGCGCGGCTTCTACCAGGGCTGGGACCTGCACCCGGTTCAGCTCCCGAGCCGGTTCGCGGCGACGTACGCGTTCTACCGCGAGGGCTTCGAGCCGGCGGCCGAGCGGCTGTCGAACTACGTGAACGAGGTGGAGGGTGCGGTGCTCGACGAGCCCGCCACCGCCAAGGCGCTCGCGTGGTACCTCAAGCGCGGCGTCGACTGCGGAGCCCTGGGCGTCGACGAGATCGTCGAGCGCACCGGCCTGCGGCCGGACGAGCTCACGGCGATCGTGACGCGCCCGCTCGGGGGCTGACGCCCGGGCATCGGCGCAGCGCACGGCCACGACGGCCCGGCAGGACGACGTCCCGCCGGGCCGTCGTCGTGTGCGCGGCGTCACGACCGCACTGCGGGAGGGCCCCGGGCAGGGGTTGACCGATCGCGCCGACCCGGCGTAGCGTTTTCACTACAAGGAACCAATCTTCCATCTGGCGAAAGCGAGTCAGCGATGACGGACCAGATCCCCTACACCGTGAACTGCTCGATCCTCCTCACGGACCTGCCGCTCCTGGAGCGTCCGGCGGCCGCGAAGGCGGCCGGCTTCGACGGCGTCGAGCTCTGGTGGCCCTTCGCCACGCCGACCCCCGACGCCGACGAGATCGACGCGTTCGTCGGGGCCCTGGCCGACGCCGGCGTGCAGCTCACCGGCCTCAACTTCGACGCCGGCAACATGCCGGGCGGCGACCGCGGCCTGATCTCGTGGCCCGAGCGCTCGGCCGACCTGCGCGCCAACCTCGACGCCGTCGCCCGCATCGGCGAGCGCACCGGCTGCCGCGCGTTCAACGCGCTGTACGGCAACCGCGTCGAGGGCGAGGACCCGGCCGCGCAGGACGCGCTCGGCGCCGAGAACCTCGCGCTCGCGGCGAAGGCCGTCGAGCGCGTCGGCGGCACCGTGCTGGTGGAGCCGGTCTCCGGCGCCCCCGCGTACCCGCTGAAGACCTCGGCCGACGCCGTCGCCGTCCTCGACCGCGTGCGCGACGAGCACGGCGCGACCAACCTTGGCCTGCTGTTCGACGTCTACCACCTGTCGGTCAACGGCTCGGACGTGGACCTCGACCTCAAGACCTACGGCCACCGCATCGCCCACGTCCAGATCGCCGACGCCCCGGGCCGCGGTGCCCCGGGCAGCGGGGACCTGCCGATCCAGCGCTGGATCGGCGACCTCCGCGCCGCCGGCTACGCCGGCCCCGTCGGCCTCGAGTACAAGACGGCCGACGCCGACCCGTTCGCCTGGCTGCCCCGCGCCGAGCGCTCCGCGCGCTGAGTGCCCCGCGCTGCAGCGACCCCTCGACCTCCCCGGAAGGACACGACCAATGAGCACCATCGCCTTCATCGGCCTCGGCATCATGGGCAGCCCGATGGCCGTCCACCTGCAGGACGCCGGGCACGCCGTCGTCGGCTTCAACCGCACGGCCGCCAAGGCCCAGCCCCTCGTCGAGGCGGGCGGCACCGCCGCCTCGTCCGTCGCAGAGGCCGTCAAGGCCGCGGACGTCGTGGCCGTCATGGTCCCGGACTCCCCGGACGTCGAGGGGGTCCTCACCGGCGACGACGGCGTCTTCGCGAACGCGCAGCCGGGCACGCTGATCGTCGACTTCTCGTCGATCCGCCCGGACGTCACCATCGCGCTGGCCGAGCAGGCGACGGCCGCCGGCTTCCGCTACCTCGACGCGCCGGTCTCCGGCGGCGAGGCGGGCGCGAAGAACGCCGCCCTGTCGATCATGGTCGGCGGCTCCGCCGAGGACTTCGCCGCAGCGTCCGACGTGTTCGACGCCGTCGGCAAGACGGTCGTGCACGTCGGCCCCTCGGGCTCCGGCCAGACCGTCAAGGCCGCGAACCAGCTCATCGTCGCCGGCAACATCGCGCTGCTCGCGGAGGCCGTCGTCTTCCTCGAGGCGTTCGGAGTCGACACGGAGGCGGCCGTCAAGGTCCTCGGCGGCGGCCTCGCCGGCTCCGCGGTGCTCGACCAGAAGGCCGAGAAGATGCTGGGCCGTGAGTTCGCCCCCGGTTTCCGCATCGACCTGCACCACAAGGACCTGGGCATCTTCACGACCGCCGCGCGCGAGCAGGGCGTCGTCGCCCCGGTCGGCGCCGTCGTCGCACAGCTCATGGCCGCGGCCCGCGCCGAGGGCGACGGGTCGCTCGACCACTCCGGCCTCTTCCAGGCGATCGCGCGCCTGTCCGGTCGCGACTGACCTCGCGCCCGCCCCGACATCCCCGAAGACTCGAAGGAGAGCACCATGCCCCGCATGCGCGCGGTCGACGCCGCGGTCGCCATCCTGGCGAAGGAGGGTGCCACCGAGGCCTTCGGCCTCCCCGGCGCCGCCATCAACCCGTTCTACGACGCCATGCGCCAGCACGGCGGCATCCACCACGTGCTCGCCCGGCACGTCGAGGGCGCGTCGCACATGGCCGACGGCTACTCGCGCGCCGAGCGCGGCAACATCGGCATCTGCATCGGCACGTCGGGCCCCGCGGGCACCGACATGATCACCGGCCTGTACGCCGCGTGGGCCGACTCGATCCCGATGCTGTGCATCACGGGCCAGGCCCCGGTGGCCAAGCTCGACAAGGAGGACTTCCAGGCCGTCGACATCGCGTCGATCGCCGCGCCGGTCACCAAGCTGGCGAAGACGGTCCTCGAGGCGTCGCAGGTGCCGGGCGTCTTCCAGCGCGCGTTCCAGCTGATGCGCTCGGGCCGTCCCGGCCCGGTCCTCATCGACCTGCCGATCGACGTGCAGATGACGGAGATCGAGTTCGACCCGGAGACCTACCAGCCGCTGGCTCCGGAGCGACCGGAGGCCACCCGCGAGCAGGTCGCCAGGGCGATCGACATGCTGCTGGCCGCGGAGCGCCCCCTGATCGTCGCCGGCGGCGGCATCATCAACGCCGGCGCGGAGGCCGAGCTCGTCGAGCTCGCGGAGACCCTCGGCGTGCCGGTGGTGCCGACCCTCATGGGCTGGGGCGCGATCCCCGACGACCACCCGCTGACCGCGGGCATGGTCGGCATCCAGACGTCGCACCGCTACGGCAACGCGACGTTCCTGGAGTCGGACTTCGTGATCGGCGTCGGCAACCGGTGGGCCAACCGCCACACCGGCGGCCTGAAGACGTACACCGAGGGCCGCACCTTCGTGCACGTCGACATCGAGCCCACGCAGATCGGCCGCGTGTTCGCGCCCGACTACGGCGTGGTCTCCGACGCGGGCGCCTTCCTGCGCACCGCGCTCGAGGTCGCCGCGGAGCGCAGGGCCGCCGGGCAGCTGAAGGACTACTCCGCGTGGGCCGCGTCCGCCCAGGAGCGCAAGGGGAAGCTGCAGCGCAAGACGCACTTCACCGAGATCCCGATCAAGCCGCAGCGCGTGTACGAGGAGATGAACAAGGCCTTCGGCCGCGACACGGTCTACGTCACCACGATCGGCCTCTCGCAGATCGCCGGCGCGCAGCTGCTGCACACGTACCACCCGCGGCACTGGATCAACGCCGGGCAGGCGGGCCCTCTGGGCTGGACCGGTCCGGCCGCGCTCGGCGTCTCGCGGGCGCTGCCCGAGGGCAACGTCGTCGCCCTCTCGGGCGACTACGACTTCCAGTTCATGCTGGAGGAGCTCGCCGTGGGCGCGCAGCACCACCTGCCCTACGTGCACGTCGTGGTGAACAACGCCTACCTGGGCCTGATCCGTCAGTCGCAGCGGGCGTTCGAGATGGACTACCACGTGTCCCTCGCCTTCGACAACATCAACATGTCGCACGGTGACGGGGAGCCCGAGGGCTACGGCGTGGACCACGTCAAGGTCGCCGAGGCGCTGGGCTGCAAGGCGATCCGCGTCAAGGACCCGGAGGACCTGGGCGCGGCGTTCGCCAAGGCGCAGGCCATGACCGCGGAGTTCCGCGTCCCCGTGGTGGTCGAGGTCATCCTCGAGCGCGTCACCAACATCGCGATGGGAGCGGAGCTCAACGGGGTGAACGAGTTCGAGGACCTGGCGATCTCGGCCGAGGACTCGCCCACGGCCATCGCGCTGCTCGACTGAGCGCGACAGGCTGAGCAGTACCCGACGACGGCGACGGGAGAGACGATGGCGAGGACGGGCAGGACCGACGGACGAGGGGGTGGAGCGGCAGTGACGACGACGGGACCGACGGCGGCGCGCGTGCTGCTCGCCCCGGACAAGTTCAAGGGCTCCCTGACCGCCGGCGAGGTGGCCGCCCACCTGGCGGCCGGCCTGCGGCGGGCGGTGCCCGGCGTCGTCGTCGACGAGCTCCCCGTGGCCGACGGCGGCGAGGGAACCCTGGAGGCCGCCCTCGCCGCCGGCTACACCGCGGTGGACCTGGTGGCGACCGGCCCCCTCGGGGAACCGGTCGCCACCCGGTACGCCCGCCGGGGCGCCACCGCCGTCGTCGAGATGGCGGCGGTCACCGGCCTCGCCCAGGTGACCCCGACGCCGGCCACCGCTCTCGCCGCGACCTCCCGGGGGCTCGGCGAGGTCATCGCGCACGCCCTCGACGCGGGGGCACGGGAGATCGTCGTCGGGGTGGGCGGCTCCGCCAGCACCGACGGCGGGGCGGGCATGCTCGCCGCGCTCGGCGCGCGCCTCGCGTCGGGGGCGGGGGACGTCGCCGACGGCGGCGGCCACCTGCACGAGCTGACCGACGTGGACCTCGCGGGGCTGCACCCCGCGCTCGCCGACACCGAGATCGTGCTCGCGAGCGACGTGGACAACCCGCTGCTCGGCGAGCAGGGCGCGGCCGCCGTGTACGGGCCGCAGAAGGGCGCCGACCCGGCGACGGTGGACCAGCTCGAGCTCGGCCTGGCGACCTGGGTCGACGTGCTGGCCACCGTCGGCGTCACGGGCGCCCGCGGCTACGCCGCCGAGCCCGGCGCGGGCGCGGCGGGCGGCGTGGGCTTCGCCTGCCTGCTGCTCGGCGCCGAGCGCCGCCCCGGTGTCGAGGAGGTGCTGGCCCTCACGGGCTTCGCGGACCGCCTCGCCGGCGTCGACCTGGTCGTCACGGGGGAGGGCAGCCTCGACGAGCAGTCCCTGCACGGCAAGACGCCGGTCGGCGTGGCCGCCGCCGCGGCCGTCGCCGGCGTCCCCACGGTCGCGGTGTGCGGCCGCACCACCCTGAGCCCCGCACGAGCGGCCGCCGCCGGCCTCACCGCCGTGCACGCCCTCGCCGACGTCGAGCCGGACGTCGCCCGCTGCATCGCCGAGGCGGGCCCGCTGCTCGAGACCCTCGCGGCGCGGCTCGTCGACCACCTGCCGTCCCTGAACACCCTGGAGATCGCATGACCCACGACCTCGTCGTCCGCGCCGCCCGCGCCGTCACCCCCGAGGGGGAGCGCGCCGTCGAGGTGGGCGTGACCGACGGCCGGATCGCCGCCGTCGTTCCGCTCGGCACCGGCCTGGCCGGTGCCGAGGTGCTGGAGCTCGCCGAGGACGAGGTGCTGCTGCCCGGCCTCGTCGACTCGCACGTGCACGTCAACGAGCCCGGCCGCACCGAGTGGGAGGGCTTCGCCACCGCCACGCGCGCCGCCGCGGCCGGCGGCGTCACGACGATCGTCGACATGCCGCTCAACTCGCTGCCCCCCACGACCTCGGTCGCGAACCTCGAGGTCAAGAAGCAGCGCGCGGTGGACCAGGCGTTCGTCGACGTCGGCTTCTGGGGCGGCGCCGTGCCGGGCAACACGGCGGACCTCAAGCCTCTGCACGATGCCGGCGTGTTCGGCTTCAAGTGCTTCCTCGCCGACTCCGGGGTGCCGGAGTTCGGCCACCTCGAGGACGCGGAGCTGCGCGCCGACCTCGCGGAGCTGACGTCGTTCGGCGCCCTGATGATCGTGCACGCGGAGGACCCGGGCACCCTCGAGGACGCCCCGCAGGAGCCGGGCCCCACCTACAAGAACTTCCTCGCCTCGCGGCCTGCCAAGGCCGAGTCGACGGCGATCGCCTCGCTCATCGACGCGGCCCGCGCCACCGGCGCGCGGGCGCACGTGCTGCACCTGTCCGACGCCGACTCGCTGCCGATGATCGCGGCCGCCCGTGCGGAGGGCCTGCGCCTCACCGTCGAGACCTGCCCGCACTACCTGTCCCTGGACGCCGACCACGTGCCCGACGGCGCGACGGCCTACAAGTGCTGCCCGCCGATCCGCGAGCACGACAACCAGGACCGCCTCTGGCAGGGCCTGCGCGACGGCCTGATCGACGTCGTCGTCACCGACCACTCGCCGGCCACCGCCGAGCTCAAGCAGCCAGCCTCGGGCGACTTCGCCGAGGCCTGGGGCGGCGTCGCGTCGCTGCAGCTCGGCCTCGCCGTCGTCTGGACCGAGGCGCGCCGCCGCGGGGTGCCGCTCGCGGAGGTCGTCGGCTGGATGTCCTCCGGCCCGGCCGCACTGGTCGGCCTGGAGCGCAAGGGCGGCATCGCCGTGGGCAAGGACGCGGACCTCGCGGTCTTCGCGCCCGAGGCGACGTTCGTCGTCGACCCGGCCCGCCTCCACCACAAGAACCCGGTCACGCCGTACGCCGGTCGTGACCTCACGGGAACGGTGCGGCGCACGCTGCTGCGCGGGCGTCCCGTGGGCGACGAGCCCACCGGCACCCTGCTGCGCCGCGGCGGGGCCTGAGCAGGGCCCGACGACGAGAACGCTGACGAGAACGACGACGAGAACGACCACGAAGGACGACTGACATGACGCGACTCCAACCGGGCGACACCGCTCCCGACTTCACCCTGCCCGACTCCGCAGGCACGCCGGTGTCCCTCGCGGACGTGCGCGCCGGGGCGGACAAGGGAGTGGTCGTGTACTTCTACCCGAAGGCGGGCACCCCCGGGTGCACCACCGAGGCCTGCGACTTCCGCGACAACCTCGCGTCGCTCGCGGGAGCCGGGTACGCCGTCGTCGGCGTCTCCGCCGACCCGGTGGAGGACATCCGCGCCTTCGTGGAGGCCGAGCACCTGACGTTCCCCCTGCTGAGCGACGCGGACCATGCCGTGGCCGACGCCTACGGCACGTGGGGCCCGAAGAAGATCGGCGACCGGACGTTCGACGGGGTGCACCGCTGCACCTTCGTCGTCGAGCCGGACGGGACCCTGCGGTCCGCCGAGTACGACGTCGAGGCCACCGGGCACGTGGCCGCGCTGCGCGCGCAGCTGGTGGGTGCCTGAGCACCCACGACCCGGTAGGGTCGGTCTGGCAGGTTTCCGCTAGGCGTAATACGAATTCCGCTGTGCAACGACCGCACGGCAGCAGCACACCCCCGTAGAACGAGAACAAGGAGGGACTGTCGTGGAGCTCCCCGACGGCCTGACCATCACCGCCGAGATCGGTGAGCGCGACACCGAGGTGCTCACCCCGGCCGCGCTCGACCTCATCGTGACCCTGCAGCGCGAGCTGGGCGCCCGCCGCCTCGAGCTGCTGGAGGCGCGGCAGCGTCGCCGCCAGGCGCTGGCCGACGGCGGCACCCTCGACTTCCTCCCGGAGACCGCGCACCTCCGCGCCGACGACTCCTGGAAGGTCGCCGAGCCCGCCCCCGGGCTCGTCGACCGCCGCGTGGAGATCACCGGCCCGACCGACCGCAAGATGACCGTCAACGCGCTCAACTCGGGCGCGAAGTGCTGGCTCGCGGACCAGGAGGACGCGAACACGCCGCAGTGGAGCAGCGTGGTGGGCGGCCAGCTCAACCTCCTCGACGCCATCGAGCGACGGATCGACTTCACCAACGAGGCCGGCAAGTCCTACGCGCTGAAGCCCGACGACGAGCTGGCCACGATCATCATGCGTCCCCGCGGGTGGCACATGAACGAGAAGCACGTCCTCGTCGACGGCCAGGAGACCTCCGGCTCCCTGGTCGACTTCGCGCTCTACGTCGCGACCGCGGGCCTGCGGCAGATCGCCAAGGGCCTCGGGCCGTACTTCTACCTGCCGAAGATGGAGTCGCACCTCGAGGCGCGGCTCTGGAACGACGCGTTCGTCCTCGCCCAGGACGCGCTGGGCATCCCGCGCGGCACCATCCGCGCGACCGTGCTCATCGAGACCATCCCGGCCGCGTTCGAGATGGAGGAGATCCTCTACGAGCTGCGCGAGCACTCCGCGGGCCTCAATGCCGGCCGCTGGGACTACCTGTTCTCCGTGGTGAAGAACTTCCGCACCCGCGGGTCGGAGTTCCTGCTGCCCGACCGCAACCAGATCACCATGACGGTGCCGTTCATGCGGGCCTACACCGAGCTGCTGGTCCGCACCTGCCACAAGCGCGGCGCGCACGCCATCGGCGGCATGGCGGCGTTCATCCCGAGCAAGGACGCCGCGGCCAACGAGCAGGCCTACGCCAAGGTGAGCGCCGACAAGGCGCGCGAGGCCGGCGACGGCTTCGACGGCTCCTGGGTGGCGCACCCCGGCATGGTCGCCACGTGCAAGGAGGCGTTCACCGCGGTGCTCGGCGACCGGCCGAACCAGATCGACCGTACGCGCGAGGACGTGCGCGTCACGGCCGCCGACCTGCTGTCGGTCGACAGGACGCCCGGCACCGTCACCGAGGCCGGCCTGCGCAACAACGTCTCCGTCGGCATCCAGTACCTCCAGGCCTGGCTGGGCGGCCTCGGCGCCGTCGCCATCTTCGGCCTCATGGAGGACGCCGCGACCGCGGAGATCTCCCGCTCCCAGGTGTGGCAGTGGCTGCACAACGACGTCGTCCTCGCCGACACCGGCGAGAAGGTGACGCGGGAGCTCGTCGACCGCATCGTCGAGGAGGAGGTGGCCAAGCTTCCGGGCGGCGCCGCCGCCTTCGACGAGGCGCGGACCACCTTCATGGAGGTCGCCGTGGCCGACGAGTACATCGACTTCCTCACGACGGCCGCCTACGAGCGGATGGACTGAGGAACCCGGCACCGCTCGGCTGCGACGGGGGCGCCGAGCACCGCCGGTGCGTGACGGCCGGGACCACGTCCTGTGTGGCGTGGTCCCGGCCGTTCGTGCGCCCGCACCGTCATGCGGGGACAACCTCCCCGACACGTGCCGCCCACTAGACTGGCGGCCATGTCCACCATCTCCCGAGACGAGGTCGCGCGCGTCGCCGCCCTGGCCCGGATCGACCTGCGCGACGACGAGGTCGACCGGCTCGCCGGCGAGCTCGACGTCATCGTCGACTCCATCGCCCGCGTGCGCGAGGTCGCGACACCCGACGTGCCGGCCACCAGCCACCCGCTGCCCCTGACGAACGTGTTCCGCGAGGACGTGCCCCAGCCGGCGCTGCCCGTGGCCGACGTGCTGGCCGCCGCGCCCGACGCGCAGGACGGGCGCTTCGCCGTCCCGCAGATCCTCGGGGAGGAGTGAGATGACGGACCTGACCCGCCTCAGCGCTGCGGAGCTCGCCGAGACCCTCACGCGCCGGGAGGCCTCCAGCGTCGAGGCCACGCGCGCCCACCTGGACCGCATCGCGGCCGTCGACGGCGACGTGCACGCGTTCCTGCACGTGAGCGAGGACGACGCGCTGGGCACGGCCGCCGACGTCGACGCGCGCCGCGCCGCCGGCGAGGAGCTGCACCCGCTGGCCGGCGTGCCGATCGCCGTCAAGGACGTCGTCGTGACGAAGGGCCTGCCGTCCACGGCGGGCTCGAAGATCCTCGAGGGCTGGATCCCGCCGTACGACGCGACCCTCGTCGAGAAGCTCCGCGCCGCGGGCCTGCCGATCCTCGGCAAGACGAACATGGACGAGTTCGCGATGGGCTCCTCCACCGAGCACTCCGCGTTCGGCAACACCCACAACCCGTGGGACCTCGACCGCATCCCCGGCGGCTCGGGCGGCGGCTCCGCCGCGGCCGTCGCCGCCTTCGAGGCGCCGCTCGCGATCGGCACGGACACCGGCGGCTCGATCCGCCAGCCGGGCGCCGTCACCGGCACCGTCGGCGTGAAGCCCACCTACGGCGGCGTCTCGCGCTACGGCCTCATCGCGATGGCCTCCTCGCTGGACCAGGCCGGCCCCGTGACGCGCACCGTGCTCGACTCGGCGCTGCTGCACGAGCTCATCGGCGGCCACGACCCGCGCGACTCGACGTCGATCCCCGAGCCGCTCCCGCCGCTGGTCGAGGCCGCGCGCCAGGGCGCGCTGGGCGACCTGTCGGGCCTCAAGGTCGGCGTCGTCACGCAGCTGCAGGGCGAGGGCTACCAGCCCGGCGTGCTCGCGCGGTTCCACGAGTCGCTCGAGCTGCTGACCAAGGCCGGGGCCGAGGTCGTCGAGGTCTCCTGCCCGAGCTTCGACTACGCGCTCGCCGCGTACTACCTGATCATGCCGGCGGAGGCGTCGAGCAACCTCGCGAAGTTCGACGGCATGCGCTTCGGCCTGCGCGTCGAGCCGACCGACGGCCCGGTGACGGCCGAGCGCGTCATGGCCGCGACCCGCGGCGCCGGCTTCGGCGACGAGGTCAAGCGCCGCGTCGTTCTCGGCACCTACGCCCTGTCGGCCGGGTACTACGACGCCTACTACGGCAGCGCGCAGAAGGTCCGCACGCTCATCCAGCGCGACTTCGCCGCCGCGTTCGCGCAGGCGGACGTGCTGGTCTCGCCCACGGCGCCCACCACGGCGTTCAAGCTGGGGGAGAAGCTGGACGACCCGCTCGCGATGTACCTCAACGACGTCGCGACCATCCCGGCCAACCTCGCCGGCGTGCCGGGCATCTCGGTGCCCAACGGCCTGTCCGACGACGGCCTGCCCGTCGGGTTCCAGATCCTCGCGCCGGCGAAGGCGGACGACCGCCTCTACCGCGTCGGTGCCGCGCTCGAGTCGGCCCTCGAGTCCACGTGGGGCGCCCCGCTGCTGTCCCGTGCCCCCGAGCTCTCGCCTCCCGGGTCTCCTCGCCTCGCTGCGGGGACCCGCGAGGACTCCGAGACGCTGGGCTGAGAACAGGAGAACACCACTGTGACCACCACGACCCCTGCTCTCGTCGCCTACGACGACGCCGTGCGCCGCTACGACCCGGTGATCGGCATCGAGGTGCACGTCGAGCTCGGCACCCGCACCAAGATGTTCTGCCCGGCCGAGCAGTCGTTCGGCGCCGAGCCGAACACGCAGACCACGCCGGTGTCGCTCGGGCTGCCGGGCGCGCTGCCCGTCGTCAACGGCACCGCCGTCGAGTACGCGATCCGCATCGGCCTGGCGCTCAACTGCCAGATCGCGGAGAGCTGCCGGTTCGCCCGGAAGAACTACTTCTACCCGGACGTGCCGAAGAACTTCCAGACGTCGCAGTACGACGAGCCGATCGCCTTCGAGGGCTGGCTCGACGTCGAGCTCGACGACGGCACGGTGCACCGCGTCGAGATCGAGCGCGCGCACATGGAGGAGGACGCCGGCAAGAACACGCACGTCGGCGGCTCCGCCGGCCGCATCCACGGCGCCGAGTACTCGCTGGTCGACTACAACCGCGCCGGCGTGCCGCTGGTGGAGATCGTCACCAAGCCGATCACCGGCGCGGGGGACCGGGCGCCCGAGGTGGCCCGCGCGTACGTGCAGGCCCTGCGCGACATCTTCCGCGTGCTCGACGTGTCCGAGGCGCGCATGGAGCGCGGCAACGTCCGCGCCGACGTCAACCTGTCGCTGCGCGCGACGCCCGAGTCGCCGCTCGGCACGCGCACGGAGACGAAGAACGTCAACTCGTTCCGCTCCGTGGAGCGCGCGGTGCGGTACGAGATCTCGCGCCAGGCCGCGCTCCTCGACGCGGGCGAGACCGTGATCCAGGAGACGCGCCACTTCCACGAGGAGGACGGCTCGACGTCGCCCGGCCGCGTGAAGTCGGACGCCGAGGACTACCGGTACTTCCCGGAGCCCGACCTCGTGCCCGTCGCGCCGTCGCGCGAGTGGGTCGAGGAGATCCGCGCGACGCTGCCCGAGCTGCCGCAGGCCCGGCGCCGCCGCCTGCACGACGAGTGGGGCTTCGCGGACGCCGAGATGCGCGACGTCGTCAACGCCGGCGCGCTCGACCTCATCGAGGCGACCGTCGCCGCCGGCGCCACGCCGGCCGCCGCGCGCAAGTGGTGGATGGGCGAGCTGGCACGCCGCGCCAAGCAGGACGAGGTCGAGCTCGCGGATCTCGCGATCACGCCCGCGCAGATCGGCGAGCTCCAGCGGCTCGTCGACTCCGGCCGCATCAACGACAAGATCGCCCGGCAGGTGCTCGACGGCGTGCTCGCCGGCGAGGGCGACCCGGAGGCGGTCGTCGTGGCCCGCGGCCTGGAGGTCGTCTCCGACGACGGGCCGCTCCTCGAGGCCATCGACGCGGCGCTCGCGGCGCAGCCCGACATCGTGGAGAAGGTCCGCGGCGGCAACCAGGGCCCGGTCGGCGCCATCATCGGCTCGGTCATGAAGGCCACCCGGGGCCAGGCGGACGCCAAGCGCGTGCGCGAGCTGGTGCTGGAGAGGATCGGCTGATGCGGTCGCCCGTCCTGCACGGGGAGCTCGTGCGCCTGCGCCCGGTCGAGGCGCGGGACGCCGAGCGGCTGTGGGCGTCGTTGCGCGACCCGGAGGGCGGGCGCCTCACGGGCATGGGCACGAACGCCGCGTCGTCCCGGGCCGAGGTGGACGCCTGGGCCGCGAGCGCGGCCGACCTGCCCGGCCGGTACGACTGGGCGATCACGTCGGCCGCCGTGCGGGACGGGGAGCTCGTCAGCGACGACCTGCTGGGCGAGATCTCCCTCGACCGGGTGGACCTCGAGCTGCGGTCGGCGAACCTGCGCCTGCGGATGATGCCGGACTACCGGGGCCGCGGGTACGGGCGCGAGGCGATCGGGGAGGTGCTCCGCTTCGCCTTCGACGGCGGCGCCGGCCCGGGGCTCCACCGCGTGAGCCTCGCGGTGATCAGCATCAACCCGCGGGCGCGGGCGCTGTACGACTCGCTCGGCTTCCGGGAGGAAGGGCGCCTGCGCGACGCCTTCCGCGACGGGCAGGGCTGGGCGGACGCCGTCGTCATGAGCATCCTCGAGGACGAGTTCCGCGCCGGGGCCGGCACGGACTGAGGCACGGCGAACGGCCACCCGACGACGGCCTTGGGCCGCGGCGGCGCGTAGGTGCGCACCTTCGAGGTGGACAGCCCGAGACGCACGAGGCCTTCGGCGACCGCCACCGCCGCGCGCACGCCGTCGACGACGGGCACGCCGGTGGCCGCCGCGACGCGCTCCTCGAGCTCCGCCATCCCGCCGCACCCGAGGCAGATCACCTCGGCCCGGTCCACCTCGACGGCGCGGCGGGCCTCCGCGACGATCGTGGCGACGGCCCGCTCGGGGTCGGCCTCGAGCTCCAGCACGCCGAGCCCGCTCGCGCGCACCGAGGCGCACCGCGCGTCGAGCCCCGCCAGGCGCAGCCGGTCCTCGATCAGCGGGACCGCGCGGTCGAGCGTCGTGACGACGGAGTACCGGTGCCCCAGGTACATCGCGGTCGACGCCGCCGCCTCGGTGATGTCGACGACCGGCACGTCGAGCAGCTCCTGCAGCCCCTCGCGCCCGTGCTCCCCGTACCCGGCCTGCACGACGGCGTCGAACGGCTCCGGGTAGGAGGTCACGGCGTCCATCACCGCGAGGGCGGCGAGATAGCTCTCGAAGTTGCCCTCGCAGGAGTCCGGGCCGAACCGCGGGGTGATCCCCACGATCTCGGTGCCGAGGGAGGCGACGGACCGCGCCGAGGCGGCGATCGCGTCCGTCATGGACGACGTGGTGTTGACGTTGGCGACGAGGATGCGCACGGGGTCTCCGGGTGGGGCTAGTGGGTGCTCGGCACGGCGAGGTGCTCGCCGTCCGCGTCGTGGAAGGTCTGCCGCCGGTCGGCGACGAGGAGGTACAGGACGGCCCCCAGACCCGCGCCGAGGAACCACGAGAACTCCGAGACGACGGCGAACGCGGGGACGAAGGCGAGAAACAGGGCCACGAGTGCGGTCGGCACCAGCGCGAGCACGGCCCGGCGGTTGAACCCGCGGGCGTAGTGGTAGCTGCCGTCGGGGTCCTCGCGGTACAGGTCGGGCACGTGCACACGGGCCCGGCGCAGCAGCCAGTAGTCGGCCATGATGATGCCGAACAGCGGGCCGAGCAGGGCGCCGAGGCCGCCGAGGAAGTACGTGATCACGGCGGGGGAGCCGTACAGGTTCCACGGCAGGATGACGAGGCCGAGCGCGCCGGACAGCAGGCCCGCGCGGCGGAAGTTCAGCCTCCGCGGGAAGAGGTTGGTCAGCGCGTAGATCGGCGCGACGAAGTTGGCCATGAGGTTCACCGCGACGGTGAGGACGAGCAGGGCGAGGCAGGCGAGGACGAGCAGCGGGGTGCTGGGGATCGCCCGCACCACGTCGGACGGGGACTCGATGATCGTGCCGTCGATGGCGAACTGGGCACCCGAGAGAACCACGACGATCGCGCCGAAGACGGCCATGTTGAGCGGGATGCCGAGGAAGTTGCCCCGCACGATGGACCGGCGCGAGACGGCGCCGCGCGTGAAGTCGCAGAAGTTCAGCACGAACGTGCCGTAGATGGCGACCCACATCGCCGCCCCTCCCACGACGGCGAGCCACATGTCCGCGCCGTGCTTGGTGTCCGGGGTGCTCCAGGCGATCGTGCCGTCGGCCTGGAGGAACATCCAGACGGCGAGGGCCGCCATCGTCACCAGGATGACGGGCCCGGCGAACGCCTCGTACCGGCGGATCATCTCCATCCCGTAGCTGACGATGAGCAGCTGCACGCCCCACAGGGCGAGGAAGGTGATCCAGCCCAGCGTCGACAGGCCGAGGACGGAGTTCCGGTCGAGGCCGGCGGCGGCGGGCACCAGCGCGACGACCAGGATCCGCAGCACCACGGAGGCGAGGAACGTCTGGATGCCGAACCAGGCGACCGCGACGGAGCCGCGGACGAGGGCGGGGATCTGGGCGCCGCGGATGCCGAACGCGATGCGGCTCATGACCGGGAACGGCACGCCGGTCTTCTCGCCCATGAAGCCCGACAGGGTGAGGAGGCCGAAGAGGAGGGCGCCGCCCAGCACGAGGGCGAGGAGGATCTGCCAGCCGCCGAGCCCGAGGGCGAAGAGCCCGATGGCGAAGGCGTAGTTCCCGAGGGAGTGCACGTCGTTGGCCCACAGCGTGAAGATCGAGTACGTCCGCCAGGTGCGGCCGGCGCGCTGCGTCGGGGCGAGGTCGTGGTTGTAGAGGCGGGGGCTGAGGCCGAGCGGCGGCGTCGTCGCCGTGGCGCGGGGGGAGGTCGCGACCGTCGTCGGTGCGGCCAGGGCCTGCGGCGTCGCTGCCGCGGCCCGGTCGAGGGTGCTCATGGAGTTCGTCCTCCAGGTGCCGTACGGGCGGATTTCGTCGAGCGAAAGCGCGCTTCCGTAGCACGTTGGTATACCAATTTGGGTGGAGCAGACCCGCTTGTCAAGCCCGTCGCGCGCGGCGACGGGTCGTCGGTCGCGGCGGGCGCGGGCAGGATGAGGCTGCCTCTTGACCGCCGGGAGGCGTCCGCACTAATCTCACATAGCAGAAACTGAATTCCGTCTCACGAAAGACAGGTGTTCAGTCGTCCATCACCACAAGGAGCGTGCCGATGACGCAGCCAGGTCCCCAGACCACCCGCTACTACACCCCGCAGGGCGGGCTGCCCGGGCAGGAAGAGCTGCTCACCGACCGGGCGATCGTCACGGAGGCGTACACCGTCATCCCGCGCGGCGTGCTGCGCGACATCGTCACCTCCAACCTGCCCGGCTGGGACAAGACCCGCCTGTGGGTGCTCGCGCGCCCCGTCGAGGGCTTCGCGACCACGTTCGCGCAGTACGTCGTCGAGGTCTCCCCGGGCGGCGGCACCGACCGTGGCGAGATCGAGGACACCGTCCAGTCGGTCGTCTTCGTCACCGAGGGCACGCTGACCCTCACGGTCGGCGGAGAGGAGCACACCCTCGAGCCCGGCGGCTACGCCTACCTCGCCGCCGGCGACCAGTGGTCGCTGCACAACCGCTCCGACGCCAAGGCCGCGTTCCAGTGGGTCCGCAAGGTCTACGAGCGCATCGACGGCTACGCGGCGAAGACCTTCGTCACCCGCGAGCAGGACATCGAGCCGCGCCCCATGCCGGACACCGACGGCGCCTGGGCCACGACGCGCTTCGTCGACCCCGACGACCTGGCGCACGACATGCACGTCAACATCGTGACGTTCCAGCCCGGCGGCTCCATCCCGTTCGCGGAGACCCACATCATGGAGCACGGCCTGTACGTGCTGGAGGGCAAGGCCGTCTACCGCCTCAACGGAGACTGGGTCGAGGTGCAGGAGGGCGACTTCATGTGGCTCCGCGCCTTCTGCCCGCAGGCCTGCTACGCCGGCGGCCCGAAGCCGTTCCGCTACCTGCTCTACAAGGACGTCAACCGGCAGGTGAAGCTCGACCGGCGCTGACCCGCCCGGTCCCGCTCAGCGGCGCGCGCGCTCGAAGTCGTCGAGCGCGACGCGCCGCTCGTGCGCGTGGTCGACGATCGGCGCGGGGTAGCCCTCCGGCGACGGGTCGAGGCGCCAGGGCTCCTGCACGCGCTTGCCCTCGACACCGCGCAGCTCGGGCACCCAGCGGCGCACGTAGTCGCCGTCCGGGTCGAACTTCTTGCCCTGCGTCACCGGGTTGAACACCCGGAAGTAGGGGGCGGCGTCGTGGCCGGTGCCGGCCACCCACTGCCAGTTGAGCTGGTTCTGCGCGACGTCGCCGTCGACCAGGTGCGCCATGAAGTGCGCGGCGCCCCGTTGCCAGCGCACGTGCAGGTCCTTGACGAGGAACGACGCCACCACCATCCGCACCCGGTTGTGCATCCATCCGGTGGCGAGCAGCTGGCGCATGCCGGCGTCGACGAGCGGGAACCCGGTGCGACCGGCGGCCCAGGCGTCGAACGCGTCCCGCTCCGCCGCTCCGGTCGCCCAGGCGTCGTCGGGCACGACGGCGCGCAGCGACCGGAGCCGGGCGTCCGGCCGGTGGTGCAGGACGTCGGCGTGGAACTCCCGCCACGCCAGCTCCGAGCGGTACGTGGCGACCGCCTCGGCCGGGAGGCCGGCGGCCTCCGCGGCCGCCAGGTCGGCCAGCATCGTCCGCGGGTGGATCTCGCCCCAGCGCAGGTGCGCCGACATCTCCGAGGTTCCCGCCAGGTCGGGGCGGTCGCGGCCCTCGGCGTAACCGGCCAGGCCCTCGCGGACGAACTCGTGCCAGCGACGCCGGGCCGCCGCCTCGCCCGCCCTCGGCAGGCGTGCGTCGCACGGTGGGGCCGCGGGGACGCCGTCGGACGGCAGCCGGGCCCACGGGACCTCGCGCGGCCGCGGCGCCGGGGCCCGCCAGCCGTGGGCGAGCCAGGCTCCGCGGAACGGGGTGAAGACCTGGTAGGGCGAGCCCTGCCCGGTGCGCAGCCGCCCGGGGGAGACGGCGTACGCCGAGCCCGTCCTGGTCAGGACGGCGCCCGCGTCGGCCAGGTTCTCCTCGACCGCGCTGTCGCGCCGGCGGCCGTACGGCTCGTGCCCGGCCGCGACGTGCACGCCGCGCGCGCCCACCGACCGCGCGACCTGGGGGACGACCTCGCGCGGGTCTCCGCGCCGCACCACGAGCCGGCCGTCGCACGCGTCGTCGAGCTTCGCCAGGGAGTCCGCCAGGTAGGCGAGGCGCGCCGCGCCGGCCCGCCGCCACAGCGCGTCGTCGAGCACGTAGAGGCCGACGACGTCCCCGCCCGCGTCGCGCGCCTCCTCGACCGCGGCGAGCAGCGCCGGGTTGTCGTGCAGCCGCAGGTCTCGCCGGAACCACATCACGCTCGCCGCCATGCCGTCACCGTACGTGGCTCCGGTGTTCCCGGTCGCCGTCGACTTCCGCCGGTGCGACAGTTTTTTCATGACCGATCAGGCAGCGGCGCCGTCGCACCCGGAGCACGAGGGCGACCGCGCGTTCTTCGGGCACCCGCGCGGCCTCATGACGCTGGCCGGCACGGAGCTGTGGGAGCGGTTCAGCTACTACGGGATGCGCGCCATCCTGCTGTACTACCTGACCGACACGGTGGCCAACGGCGGCCTCGGGATGGACGCCACCACCGGCGCGGCGTTCGTGTCGATCTACGGCACGTCGGTCTACCTGCTGTCGGTGGTCGGGGGCTGGCTCGCCGACCGGATGATCGGGGCGCGGCGCGCCGTGCTGTACGGCGGGATCGTCATCGCGGCCGGGCACGTGTCGCTCACGCTGCCCACCTACGGCTTCTCGATGCTGGGGATCGGCCTGGTCGCGTTCGGCACCGGCCTGCTCAAGCCGAACGTGTCGTCGATGGTGGGCGAGCTGTACTCGCGCGACGACGAGCGCCGGGACCCCGCCTTCTCGATCTTCTACATGGGGATCAACATCGGGTCGTTCTTCTCCCCGCTGATCGTGGGCGTCGTGGAGCAGGCGTGGGGCTACCACGCGGGCTTCGCGGTGGCCGCGATCGGGATGGCGTTCGCGCTCGTGTTCTTCGTCGGCGGCTACCGCTACCTCGGCGCCGCCGGGACGGACGTGCCGAACCCGATCACGCCCGAGGACCGCCCCGCCGTCGTGCGGCTGGGGCTCTACTTGGTCGGCGCCATCGTGGTGGCGGCCGCTCTGGCCGCCGTCGTCGCCGGGGGCTGGGCCGTCGAGACGTTCATCGACGCCGTGTCGTACCTCGCGCTCGTGACGCCGGTCGTGCTGCTCGTCGTGATGTACCGGTCGAAGCGCGTGACGGCGGCCGAGCGGCCGCGCGTCGTGGCGTACGTGCCGCTCTTCGTCGCGGCGATGCTGTTCTGGATGATCTTCGAGCAGGCGGCGACGACGCTCGCGGCCTTCGCCGCCGACCGGACCCAGCTGCAGCTGTTGGGCATCGACCTGTCGCCGGCGTTCTTCCAGTCGGTCAACCCGGCGTCGATCATCATCCTGGCGCCCGTGTTCGCGTGGATCTGGACGAAGACGGGGGACCGGCCGCCCACGGCGTACAAGTTCGTCATCGGCCTGACGCTCGCGGCCCTGTCGTTCCTGTTCCTGGCGGGGATGTCGGAGGTGTTCGCGGACGAGCTCGCGCCGCCGTGGGTGCTCATCGTGGTCTACGTGATCCAGACGCTCGGCGAGCTCTGCCTGTCGCCGGTGGGGATCGCGGCGACGACGCTGCTGGCGCCGCGCGCCTTCCGCGGCCAGGCGATGGCGCTGTGGTTCCTGTCGTCGGCCGCCGGCCAGGCGATCACGGCGCAGACGATCGAGGCGACCGAGGGGGCCTCCGACACCGCGTACTTCGGCGGGATCGGCCTCGTGGCGCTCGTGTTCGCGGGGATCCTGCTGCTGCTCGCCCCGTGGGTGACGCGGCACATCCGCCACGCCGACGAGCTGGAGCACACCCACAGCGCCGGCGCGGCCTGACCGTGCCGGCGCCGTGGGGTGCCGGGCGCGTCAGCGCAGCCAGCTCGCGCTGCCGGGGACCGGCGACGCCGCCCAGGCGCGGCCGAGGCCCCAGGTGTCGCCGGCGCGGGTCAGCGCGAGGGCGGCCAGCAGCGCCGTGAAGACGAGGTGCTGGTCGACCAGCGGGTTCTGCGAGCCCGCGGCGAAGGGCCAGGTCGACAGCCACAGCGTGAGCATGAGCAGCCCGCCCGCCACGGCGGCCGCGCGCAGCCCGATGCCGAGCAGGAGCGCGAGCCCCGTCCCGAGCATCCCGAGCATGAACAGCCAGTCGACGACGGGGCCGCTGAGCGCGGCGAACCCGCCGGCCAGCGGGCTCTCGATCGAGCTCAGGTAGCCCTCCGTCGGCGAGCTGCCCGCCACCCAGGCCCGCTCGTCCGGCGTGGCGTACCCGAGGCCGAAGGTCTTGTCGGCCACCGGCCAGAGGAAGACCACGGCCAGGAGGATGCGACACAGCGCGAGGGCGCGCCGGGCGCCGGGCCGGGTGACGACGTGCTCGGCGTCCTCCCCGCTCCGTGCGCGGTCGGTGACGGTCGTGCCGGTCGTGCTGCCTGCGGCGGTCGCGGTCATGAGTGAGCTCCCTGATCGTGGTGCGCTGCGTGGGGATGGTTCGTCCGGTTTGAACGGATAACGGTTGAACCGTGGACAACATGCACACGTCGCCCGGGGCACCGCAACCGATCCGTGACTTTCGGAACGTTTCACCCGACAAACCGACCAGTGGGCGGACGGATGCCCGCGATGCGGGACGGCGGGCGTAGCGTGCCCGTGCGCGCCGTCCGCGACGCGCCGCAGAACTCGTCGAAGGAGCTGACATGAGCCGTCCCCTGCGCTCTCGGACGTCCACCCACGGCCGCAACATGTCCGGTGCCCGCGCGCTCTGGCGCGCGACCGGCATGGGCTCGGAGGACTTCGGCAAGCCGATCGTCGCGATCGCGAACTCGTACACGCAGTTCGTGCCCGGCCACGTCCACCTCAAGGACATGGGCGACCTCGTCGCTTCGGCGATCCGCGAGGCGGGCGGCGTCTCCAAGGAGTTCAACACCATCGCGGTGGACGACGGCATCGCGATGGGCCACGCCGGGATGCTCTACTCGCTGCCGAGCCGCGACCTCATCGCCGACTCGGTCGAGTACATGGTCAACGCGCACTGCGCCGACGCCCTCGTGTGCATCTCCAACTGCGACAAGATCACGCCGGGCATGCTCAACGCGGCGCTGCGCCTCAACATCCCGGTGATCTTCGTGTCGGGCGGGCCGATGGAGGCCGGCAAGGCGGTCGTCGCCGACGGCGTCGCGAGGACGCCCCTGAACCTCATCAACGCGATCAACTACTCGGCCGACGACAACGTGTCCGACGCCGCGCTCGCCCAGGTCGAGGAGAACGCCTGCCCGACCTGCGGCTCCTGCTCCGGCATGTTCACCGCCAACTCGATGAACTGCCTCACGGAGGCGCTCGGGCTGTCGCTCCCGGGCAACGGCTCCACGCTGGCCACGCACGCCGCCCGCAAGGAGCTCTTCCTCGAGGCCGGCCGCACCATCGTCGACCTCGCGAAGCGCTACTACGAGGACGAGGACGACTCGGCCGCCCCGCGCTCGATCGCCACGAAGGCCGCGTTCTCGAACGCCATGGCGCTCGACGTCGCGATGGGCGGCTCCACCAACACGGTGCTGCACATCCTGGCCGCGGCCCAGGAGGGCGAGGTCGACTTCGACCTCACGGACATCGAGGCGATCAGCCGCCGCGTGCCGTGCCTGAGCAAGGTCGCGCCGAACCACCCGGACTTCCACATGGAGGACGTGCACCGCGCCGGCGGCATCCCCGCGCTGCTCGGTGAGCTGGACCGTGCGGGGCTGCTCGACCACGACGTCACGTCCGTGCACACGCCCACGCTGCGCGCGTGGCTGGACGACTGGGACGTGCGGGGCGGCAAGGCGACCGAGCGGGCGCAGGAGCTCTTCCACGCCGCCCCCGGCGGGGTCCGCACCACCCAGGCCTTCTCGACGTCCAACGTCTGGGAGAGCCTCGACACCGACGCCGCGAACGGCTGCATCCGCGACCTCGAGCACGCGTACACCGTGGAGGGCGGCCTGGCCGTGCTGCGCGGCAACCTCGCCGAGGACGGCGCGGTCTTCAAGACCGCGGGCGTCGACCCCGACGTCTTCCACTTCGTGGGGAAGGCCCTCGTCTGCGAGTCGCAGGACGACGCCGTCGAGAAGATCCTCACCAAGCAGGTCCAGCCGGGCCACGTCGTCGTGGTGCGCTACGAGGGGCCGTCCGGCGGCCCGGGCATGCAGGAGATGCTCTACCCGACGTCGTTCATCAAGGGCCGCGGCCTGGGCAAGGTCTGCGCCCTCATCACCGACGGCCGGTTCTCCGGCGGGTCGAGCGGCATCTCGGTGGGGCACGTCTCGCCCGAGGCCGCGGCGGGCGGCACGATCGGCCTGATCGAGGACGGCGACGAGATCGAGATCGACGTCGACACCCGCCTCATCCGGGTCAACGTGCCCGACGAGGTGCTCGCCGAGCGCCGGGCCAAGATGGAGGCGCGGGAGAACCCGTGGCAGCCGCTGAACCGCGACCGCTACGTCTCCCCGGCGCTGCAGGCGTACGCCGCGATGGCGACGTCGGCCGACCGCGGCGCCGTGCGCGACGTGTCGCTCATCGCGCGTCGCTGACGGGCGTCACGTTCGTGACATAGGCTCCGGGCATGGTCGACCAGCCCGGGCCCGCCGCCGCGCGCGCCGAGACGAACGAGCGCGAGCTCGAGCCGGAGATCGTCACCGACCTGCGGGAGCGGATGACGTACGGCTCGTACCTGCACCTGGACACGCTGCTCGCGGCGCAGGAGCCGATCAGCGCGCCGGCGCACCACGACGAGATGCTGTTCATCGTGCAGCACCAGACCACCGAGCTGTGGCTCAAGCTGGTGCTGCACGAGCTCGTCTCCGCGCGCGACCTGCTCGCGGCCGACGAGCTCGGCGCGGCGCTCAAGCGCATCGCCCGCGTCAAGCACGTGCAGCGCACGCTCACCGAGCAGTGGTCCGTGCTCGCGACGCTCACGCCCAGCGAGTACGCCCAGTTCCGCGGGTCCCTCGGCAACGCGTCAGGGTTCCAGTCCTGGCAGTACCGCGCCGTGGAGTTCCTGCTCGGCAACAAGAACGCGCGGATGCTCGCGGTGTTCGACGCCGAGCCCGCGGCGCGCGCGGAGCTCGCGCGGCTGCTCGCCGAGCCCAGCGTGTACGACGAGTTCCTGCGCTACCTCGCGCGGCACGGCCACGACGTGCCGCGGCGGGTGCTCGACCGCGACGTCACGACCGCCCACACGCTCGACGACGACCTCGTGGAGGTGTTCCGCCGCATCTACGCGGACCCGGAGTCGGACTGGTCGGCGTACGAGACGTGCGAGGAGCTCGTCGACCTCGAGGACAACTTCCAGCTCTGGCGCTTCCGCCACATGAAGACCGTGCTGCGCATCATCGGCACCAAGCGCGGCACCGGCGGTTCCAGCGGCGTCGGCTTCCTGCAGCGCGCGCTCGACCTCACCTTCTTCCCCGAGCTCTTCGCCGTGCGCACGGAGCTCGGCCCGCCCGCGGGCCCGAGTTCGACGACGGTCCGGTCATGACCGGTGCTCTGGTGGTGCCCCCGGGCGTCGCCCCGGTCGTCCTCCCCGCGGGCGTCCCGCCGGAGGTGCGGCGCCGGCTGGGGGAGTCCGGCACGCTGCTGCCGCCGTTCACCGACACGCACGTGCACCTCGGCCTCGTGGACCCCGCGCCGCTGCGGGACCGCGGCGTCGCGGCGGTGCACGACCTGGGCGGGACCCCGGCCGACGTCGCGGCCCTGGCCGACGACCCGGCCCTTCCGCGCGTCGCGTACGCGGGCGCGTTCCTCACCGCGCCCGGCGGGTACCCGAGCGACCGGCCGTGGGCCCCCGCGGCCTGGGTCGAGGAGGTCGCCGACCCGACGTCCGCCGTCGCCGCCGTGGACCGTCAGGTCGCGGCCGGGGCGTCGTTCGTCAAGGTCGCCCTGCACGCCGACGCCGGGCCGACGCCCGACGACGCCACGCTCGCCGCCGTCGTGGCGCGGGCCCACGCGCGGGGCCGCGCCGTCGTCGCGCACGCCGAGGGCGCCGGCCAGGGGGCCCGCGCGGTCGCGGCCGGGGTCGACCGCCTGGCGCACGCCCCGTTCAGCGAGCGCCTCGACGACGACCTGCTCGTGGCCATGGCCGCGCGGGGCACGACGTGGCTCAGCACGCTCGACATCCACGGCTGGGGCGACCCGACGCCCGAGCTCGAGGTCGCGCTCGACAACGTGCGCCGCTTCGCCGCGGCGGGCGGGCGCGTCCGGTACGGCACCGACCTCGGCAACGGCCCCCTTCCGGTGGGGCTCAATGCCAGGGAGCTGGCGGCGCTCGCGGCCGCCGGCCTCGGACGGCGGTCGCTGCTGGTCGCGCTCGTCGGCGACGAGCCGCCCGCCGGCCTCGTGTCGTTCGTGCCGGGCCCCGCGCCCGCGCCGGCCGACCCCGGCGCCGTCCACGCCGCCTGGCTCGCCCGCGCCACGGTGCTCGCCGTGAGCGACCTCAGCGACCCCGACTTCGTCCCGCCGACCGCGACTCCCTCCGGAGGACCCGCATGACCACCGACGCCCCCACCCGCCGCGACCGCGCCGCCGCGCTGGACGCCGCCGACCCGCTGGCCCGGTTCCGGTCGGCGTTCGTCGGCTCGGACGAGGTGACGGCCTACCTGGACGGCAACTCGCTGGGCCGGCCCACGCGGGCGTCGGCGGAGCGCCTGGCCCGCTTCGCGACCGACGCCTGGGGCGCCCGGCTGATCCGCGGCTGGGACGAGGAGTGGTACGAGCTGCCGCTGCGCCTCGGCGACCGGGTCGGCGAGGTCGCGCTGGGCGCGGCGCCGGGGCAGACGTTCGTCGGGGACTCCACGACCGTCATCCTCTACAAGCTGGTGCGGGCGGCCCTGTCCTCCCCGCGGGTGGCCGGGCGCGACGAGATCGTCCTCGACTCGGGCAACTTCCCGACCGACCGCTTCGTGCTCGAGGGCGTGGCGCGCGAGCACGGCGCCACGCTGCGCTGGATCTCGCCGGACCACGACGGCGGGGTCACGCCCGCGCAGGTGTCCGCGCTCCTGTCCGAACGGACGGCGCTCGTCGTGCTGAGCCACGTCGCGTACCGCTCCGGGTACGTGAGCGACGCCGCGGAGATCACGCGGCGCGCGCACGACGCCGGCGCCCTGGCGCTCTGGGACCTGTGCCACTCCGCGGGTGCGGTACCCGTCGAGCTCGACGCGTGGGGTGCGGACCTCGCCGCCGGCTGCACCTACAAGTACCTCAACGGGGGACCCGGGTCGCCCGCGTTCGGCTACGTGCGGGCCGACCTCCAGGGCGAGCTCGTCCAGCCGATCCAGGGGTGGATGGGCAGCGACCGGCCGTTCGAGATGGGGCCCGCCTACGCGCCGCACGCCGGGGTGCGACGGTTCCTCTCCGGCACGCCGGCGATCGTCGGGATGCTCGCGATGCAGGACATGCTCGACCTGGTCGGCGAGGCAGGCCTCGGCGCCGTCCGCGCGAAGTCCGTGGCGCTCACGAGGTTCGCGCTCGAGCTGGTCGACGACCTCCTGGTACCGCTCGGCGTGCGCGTCGCCTCCCCGCGGGACGACGAGCGGCGGGGGAGCCACGTCACCGTCGACCACGACGCGTTCGCCGACACCCTGCCCCTGCTGTGGGAGCGCGGCGTGATCCCCGACTTCCGCCGCCCGAACGGCCTGCGCCTGGGCCTCTCGCCGCTGTCGACGTCGTTCGACGAGGTGCGCGTGGGCGTCGAGGCGGTGCGGGACGCGCTGGTCGAGGTCACGGGGCGCGACGCCGCGTGATCCTCGACGACCTCGACGCCCGCCCCGGGAGCGCGACGTCGCTGCTGCGGACGGTCGTCGGCCTGTACGCCCGCGGCCTCGGCGGCCGGATGGCGGCGGGCGACCTCGTCACGCTGCTCGGCGCGGCCGGCGTCGCGTCGGGGGCCGCGCGCTCGGCCGTGTCGCGGGCCAAGGGCAAGGGCCTGCTCGAAGCCGAGGAGGTCGACGGCCGGGCCGGGTACCGGCTCGCGGCGGGCGCGGCCGCGATGCTCGAGCGCGGCGACCGGCGGATCTTCGGCTACCGGCAGCAGGGCGACGACGACCCCTGGTGCCTGGTGTCGTTCTCCATCCCCGAGGAACGCCGCGACGCCCGTCACCAGCTGCGGCGGCACCTGGCCGGCATCGGCTGCGGCACGGTCGCGACCGGCCTGTGGATCTGCCCCGGCCACCTCACCGACGAGGTCGAGGGGGTCCTCGACGGGCTGGGGCTGCGCGACGCCGCGACCGTGTTCGTCGCGGGGACGCCGCGCGTCGCCGGGTCCCTCGCGGACGCCGCCGCCCGCTGGTGGGACCTCGACGGCCTCGCCGCGAGGCACCGTGGCTTCCTCGCGGCGCACCCGGACCCGGACGAGGGCGAGGAGACAGCCGTCCACGCGCCGGGCGAGGCGTTCGCCCGCTGGGTGCGCGCCGTCGACGACTGGCGCCCGCTGCCGTACGCCGACCCCGGGCTGCCGACCGCCGTCCTGCCCCCGGACTGGCCCGGGACGGCGGGCGTCGCGCGGTTCGCCGCCCTGCGCGCCGCGTTCGCCGGCGCGGCCGCCGCGCACGTGCGCGCCGTCGTCCCTACGCTCGGGGCATGAGCGCCGACGCCCCAGCCACCCCGGACCTCAAGCCCCGCTCCCGCCAGGTCACCGACGGCCTGGAGGCCACGGCCGCACGCGGCATGCTGCGCGCCGTCGGCCTGGGCGACGACGACTTCGCCAAGCCGCAGATCGGCGTCGCGAGCTCGTGGAACGAGATCACGCCGTGCAACCTGTCGCTCGACCGGCTGTCGCAGGCGGTGAAGCACGGCGTGCACGCGGGCGGCGGCTACCCGCTCGAGTTCGGCACCATCTCCGTCTCCGACGGCATCTCCATGGGGCACGAGGGGATGCACTTCTCGCTCGTCTCCCGCGACGTCATCGCCGACTCCGTGGAGACGGTCATGCAGGCGGAGCGGCTCGACGGCTCCGTGCTGCTCGCCGGGTGCGACAAGTCGCTCCCCGGGATGCTCATGGCCGCCGCGCGCCTCGACCTCGCGAGCGTGTTCCTCTACGCCGGGTCGATCATGCCCGGCTGGGTGAAGCTGTCCGACGGCACCGAGAAGGACGTCACGATCATCGACGCGTTCGAGGCCGTCGGGGCCTGCGCGCGGGGGCTGATGAGCGAGGAGGACGTCGGCCGCATCGAGCGCGCGATCTGCCCGGGCGAGGGCGCGTGCGGCGGCATGTACACCGCGAACACGATGGCGTCGGCGGCCGAGGCGCTGGGCATGTCGCTGCCCGGGTCGGCCGCGCCGCCGTCCGCCGACCGCCGGCGCGACGCCTTCGCGCAGGCGTCGGGCGAGGCCGTCGTCGAGCTGCTGCGGCGCGGGATCACCGCACGCCAGATCCTCACCAAGGAGGCCTTCGAGAACGCGATCTCCGTGGTGATGGCGTTCGGCGGCTCCACCAACGCGGTGCTGCACCTGCTCGCCATCGCGCACGAGGCCGAGGTGGAGCTCACCCTCGACGACTTCTCCCGTGTCGCCGACCGCGTGCCGCACCTCGGCGACCTCAAGCCGTTCGGCCGGTACGTGATGAACGACGTCGACCGCATCGGCGGCGTCCCCGTGGTGATGAAGGCGCTGCTCGACGCCGGGCTGCTGCACGGAGACCAGCTCACCGTCACCGGGCGGACGGTCGCCGAGAACCTCGCGGACATCGCCCCGCCCGACCCGGACGGCAAGATCCTGCGGGCCCTCGACCGGCCCATCCACCCCACGGGCGGCATCACGATCCTGCACGGCTCGCTGGCCCCCGAGGGCGCGGTGGTGAAGTCGGCGGGCTTCGACTCCGACGTCTTCGAGGGCACCGCCCGTGTCTTCGAGCGCGAGCGCGGCGCCCTGGACGCGCTGGAGGACGGCACGATCACCGCGGGGGACGTCGTCGTCATCCGCTACGAGGGCCCCAAGGGCGGGCCGGGGATGCGCGAGATGCTCGCCATCACCGGCGCGATCAAGGGTGCCGGCCTGGGCAAGGACGTCCTGCTCATCACCGACGGGCGGTTTTCCGGCGGGACGACCGGGCTGTGCGTCGGGCACATCGCGCCCGAGGCCGTCGACGCCGGGCCCATCGCGTTCGTGCGCGACGGCGACCGCATCCGCCTCGACGTCGCGAGCAAGACGCTCGACCTGCTGGTCGACGACGCAGAGCTCGCCGCCCGCCGGACGGCGGACTGGACCCCCGTGCCGCACGGCTACACGCGCGGCGTGCTCGCCAAGTACACGAAGCTGGTGCAGTCCGCGTCCAAGGGCGCCGTGCTGGGCTGAGCGCCCTTGCCCGCCGGCTGACACCGCGCGAACGGTGCCCGGTCGGGCCATGCTGGGCGCATGACCGACTCGATCACCCCGCGACAGTTCGCCCACTCCGACGGCGTCGGCGACTGGCACGCGGACGAGGGCTCCGCCTGGGCCGTGTTCCGCACCGGGTCCTTCGCGGCCGGGGCGCGGTTCGTGGACGCGATCGCCGAGATCGCGGACGCGGTGAACCACCACCCCGACGTGGACCTGCGGTACGGCACCGTCCTGGTCCGCACCTCGTCCCACGACGCCGGCGGCCTGACGACGCGCGACGTGGACCTGGCCCGGCGGATCAGCGACGCCGCCGCCGAGCTGGAGCTGCCGGTCGAGACGTCGCGGAGCTGACGCCCTCGGTCAACGCAGCCGTCACCGCAGCCTCCCGACGACGACCCTCCGGCCTCGCCCCGCCACCGCGCGAGACGCGCGGCGGCGGGGCAGGGTGGACCGGGCAGGTGGCGGGACACCGACGGACGGGGGAGGCCATGGCCGACGAGATCACAGCGGCCGGGTTCGAGGCCGCGTCGGGCACCGGTGACTGGCGCGCCCTCGCCCGGGGCGCGAGCGCCCTCTTCCGCACGCGCGCCGCCGGCGAGGGCGCCGTCCTCCTCGAGCGTGTCCGCGTGCTCGCGGACGCGGCGAACCACCACCCGGACGTCGACCTCCGGCCCGGCGGCGTCGTCGTGCGCGTGCAGTCGCACGACGTCGACGGCCTGAGCGAGCGCGACGTCGCCCTGGCACGGGAGGTCTCCGCCGCGGCGGCGGACCTCGGGCTCGACGCCGACCCCGCGGCCCTGCAGGACGTGGAGCTGACCGTCGACGCCGCCGATCGCGAGCAGATCATGCCCTTCTGGGGCGTCGTCCTCGGGCACTCCCGCTCGGGCGGGGATCTGCTGGACCCCCACCGGCGGTGGCCGGGCGTCTGGTTCCAAGCGATGGATGAGCCACGCCCCCTGCGGGGCCGCCTGCACCTCGACGTCTTCGTGCCCGACGACGTGCGGCAGGCACGCGTCGACGCGGCGCTCGCGGCCGGCGGGCGCGTCACGACCGAGGAGTTCGTGCCGCAGTGGTGGACGCTCGCGGACGCCGAGGGGAACGAGGCGGACGTCATCGCCTGGGAGGGGTTCGAGGAGGACCTGGCCGACGGCCTGCTCACGCCCGAGGAGTTCCGGGCGGCGGGCGGCGTGGAGGACTGGCGGGTGCTCCAGGGTGCCAGCGCGTACTACGCGACGGGCGGCTTCGACGCGGGCGTCGAGCTGGTCGCCCGGGCGGCCCGCGCGGCGGACGAGGCCGGCGTGCCGCTGTTCGCCGACCTGCGGTACTCCGGCGTCACCTTGCGGGTCGGGCCGCCCGAGGACGGCTGGATCGGCCCCGCCCGGCTCGGGGTGGCGCAGCGGGCGCAGGCCGCCGCGCGCGACCTCGGGCTGCGCGCCGAGCCCGCCGTCCTGCGCGACGTCCAGCTCACGTTCGACGCGCTCGACGTCGACGCGGTGCGCCGGTTCTGGGCCGCGGCGCTCGGGTACCTCGAGCGGGGGGCGACGGACCTGTACGACCCGCTGCTGCGCGGCCCTTCGGTGTTCCTGCAGCAGATGGCCGAACCGCGCGTGCAGCGCAACCGCATCCACGTGGACGTGTTCGTCCCTGCCGACGTCGCCGACGCCCGGGTCGCGGCGGCGGTCGCCGCCGGCGGCACGGTCGTGCGCGACGCGGAGGCGCCGTTCTGGCGGACGGTCGCCGATCCCGAGGGCAACGAGGTGGACATCGCCGTGATCCCGGGGCGTGCGGAACGCTGGGCGGGCGAGCCGGACGCGTGAGCCGTCGCGGCCGGGTCAAACTCGGGTAGCGGGGTCCTTTCGCCCACGTCAAGGCTGCTCTATCCTCCCTGGCAGCGCCGTCGTCCGACGGGCGCGACCGACGGGCCGCGCCGCGGCCACGAGGAGGTGGCGGTGGCCGTGCTGGACGGTTCCCGAGGTGGTGGCGAGCTCGCGATCGAGACGCGAGGGCTCCGCAAGACGTACCGGAGCGCGCGAGGGAGATCGGTCGGGGTCGAAGGTCTCGACCTGCAGGTGCCCGTGGGCGGGGTCCACGGCTTCCTGGGGCCCAACGGGTCGGGGAAGACGACGACGATCCGCATGCTCCTGGGCCTGGTCCGGCCCGACCGCGGGACCGCGACGATCTTCGGGCACGAGGTGCCGAAGCGGCTGCCCGAGGTGGTGGGCCGGGTCGGCGCCATCGTCGAGAGCCCCAAGTTCTTCCCCGCGTTCAGCGCGCGCCGCAACCTGCGCCTGCTCGCGGACGCGATCGGCGCGCCCGCGGGCCGGGTGGACGCCGTCATCGACGAGGTCGGGCTCACCGGGCGGGCCAAGGACAGGTACAAGGGCTACTCGCTCGGCATGAAGCAGCGGCTCGCCATCGCGGCGACCCTGCTCAAGGACCCCGACCTGCTCATCTTCGACGAGCCGACGAACGGCCTCGACCCCGCGGGCATCCGCGAGATCCGGCAGACCATGCGCGGCCTCGCCGACCAGGGCAAGACGGTGCTGGTGTCCAGCCACATCCTGGCCGAGGTCGAGCAGATCGCCGACACGGTCTCGATCGTGGCCCGCGGCCGCCTCGTCGCCGCGGGGCGGGTGGCCGACCTCATCGGTGCCGGCTCCGCGACCGGGTCGGTCCGGCTGCGCGTCGCGCCGACCGACCTGACCATCGCGACCAGCGTGCTCGAGACCGGCGGGCTGCTCGTGCGGCGCGAGCACGACGCGCTCCTCGTCGACGGCGCCGCCGACCCCGCCGCGGTGAACCGCGCCCTCGGCGAGCGTGGCGTGTGGGTGCGCGAGCTCACGCCGCTCCAGGCCGACCTCGAGTCGGTGTTCCTCGGCCTCACCGCGGGGGAGGTCCCCGGTGGTGGCGGACGCGGTCCGGTGCCGGCGGCGGCGAGCACCGGGGCCGGCACCGGGACGACGGAGGTGGACGCATGAGCCGCCTCCTGCGGGTCGAGCTGCGCCGGCTGTGGGCGCGTCAGGTGACGCGCTGGGCGTGCGTCGGAGTTCTCGTGCTGGTCGCCCTGAGCGGTGCGGCGACGTATCTGTCGGCGCCGCCGCCGAGCGACCGGGAGGTCGCGGACGCGCAGGAGATGTTCGCCGCCGACCAGGAGCAGTGGGAGAAGGACGGGGAGCAGCAGGTCGCCGACTGCGAGGCCGGGGCCGAGGACGAGGGTGCCACCCCGGAGGAATGGGGTTGCGACCAGATGGCCCCCCGCCTGGACTGGTACCTGCCGCCGACGCAGACGTTCGTCCCCGACCCGGCTCAGAACGAGATGCTCTACGGGGAGCCGGAGGTCAACGCGCAGGACGCCGCGACCCGGGCCGCCGTGGCGGACATCCAGGCCTCGGTGTGGAGCGGGTGGTCGGGCCTGGCGTCGCTCGACGACCTCGCGGTCCTTCTGCTCCTCGTCGCGCTGGTGGTCGGGGTGAGCTTCGTGACCGCCGAGATGAACAGCGGGTCGCTGGGGATGTGGCTCACGTTCGAGCCGCGCCGGCAGCGGGTGTACTGGTCGAAGGCGGTGGCCGCCGCGGTCGGCACCGTCCCGCTGGTGCTGGTCGGGTTCGCGCTCCTGGTCGGTGCCTCGTACGCGGTGTACGCCTCGTACGGCACGCTCGGGGAGGTCACCGGCGCCGTCTGGCTCGAGGTCGCCGCGTTCACCGGGCGCCTCGTCGCAGCCGGGGCGGTGCTCGCCGCGCTCGGCGTGGCGCTGGGCACGCTGTTCAAGCACGCGGCCGCCGCCGTCGGCCTGGTCGGCGTGGTCGCCTGGGTCTGCGTGGCCTTCGCCTACTCGTTCGGCGACGTGCAGCGCTGGCTACCGACGACGGCGCTCTCGGCCTGGCTGCAGGGCGGGGTCGTGTTCCAGACGGAGCGGTGCACGCCGAGCGCCGACGGCGTGTTCGAGTGCGTCCCGGTGGACCACGTCGTGACCACCGCGCAGGGCGGGCTGACCGTGGCGGCGCTCGCCGTCGTCGTCACTCTGCTCGCGGTGCTCGTGTTCCGGCGACGCGACGTGAGCTGACCGACGCCGTCGCGGCGCAGGCCGTGAGCCCGGTGACCCCCATGCTGTCCGCATGATGGGACACCGGGCTCACGACGTGACATCGAGGAGACGCGGGCGTAACGTTCGATCCGTGCAGACGATCCTCGTAGTACTTCTTCCCGGGCGCGCCGACTAGGCCCACGCACCAGGCTTTCGTCAGCGCGCTCACCCCTCGTCAGTCCCGTCATCCCGGGACCGGGGGGTTTTTCATTGCAGCGACACCCCTCGCCAGACCCTTCGCCCGCAAGACCGACCGGCAGGAGAGACCGATGGTCCAGCCGAACCCGACCCCCGCCCAGGTGGCCGCCCGCACCGCGTCCCGCAGTGCCGACGGTGCCACCGGCCGAACCGTGTCCGGTGAGGAGGTCACCGGCGCCGAGTCGATCGTCCGCTCGCTCGAGTCGGTCGGCGTCGAGAACGTCTTCGGCATCCCGGGCGGAGCGATCCTTCCGCTCTACGACCCGCTCATGGACTCGAAGCAGATCCGCCACGTCCTGGTGCGGCACGAGCAGGGCGGCGGGCACGCGGCCCAGGGCTACGCCCACGCCACCGGCAAGGTCGGCGTGACGATGGCGACGTCGGGGCCCGGTGCCACCAACCTCGTGACGCCGTTGGCCGACGCGCACATGGACTCCGTCCCGCTGGTCGCGATCACCGGCCAGGTGGCGCAGTCGCTCATCGGCACCGACGGGTTCCAGGAGGCGGACATCGTCGGCATCACGATGCCGATCACCAAGCACTCCTACCTGGTCACGGACCCGGCGGAGATCCCGCGCACCATCGCCGAGGCGTTCCACATCGCGTCGACGGGCCGGCCCGGCCCGGTGCTGGTCGACATCGCGAAGTCCGCGATGCAGGCCACCACCGAGTTCTCCTGGCCGCAGGACCTCGCGCTGCCCGGGTACCACCCGGTGACCAAGCCGCACGCCAAGCAGATCCGCGAGGCCGCGAAGCTGCTGGCCACCGCCCGCCGCCCGGTGCTGTACGTGGGCGGCGGTGTCATCCGTTCCGGCGCGTCGGAGGCGCTGCGCCGGCTGGTCGACACCTCGGGCGCGGCCGTCGTCACGACGCTCACCGCCCGCGGCGCCGTCCCGGACAGCCACCCGCAGCACCTGGGCATGCCCGGCATGCACGGCACCGTCCCGGCCGTGGCCGCGCTGCAGAAGGCGGACCTCGTGGTGGCCCTCGGCGCCCGATTCGACGACCGCGTCACCGGCCGGCTGTCGAGCTTCGCCCCGGGCGCCGCCGTCGTGCACGCCGACATCGACCCCGCGGAGATCGGCAAGAACCGCCCCGTGGACGTGCCGATCGTCGGCGACCTGCGCGAGGTCATCGCCGACCTGGTGCCGGCCCTCGAGGCCGAGCACGCCAAGGGGGGCAAGCCCGACCTGGCGGCCTGGTGGCACCAGCTCGACACCTGGCGCGAGACGTACCCGCTGGGCTACTCGCCCACGGACGACGGCCACCTGTCCCCGCAGCACGTGATCTCCCGCCTGGGCGAGCTGGCCGGCCCGGACGCGATCTACGCCGCGGGCGTGGGGCAGCACCAGATGTGGGCGGCGCAGTTCATCCGCTACGAGCGCCCCCGCACCTGGCTGAACTCCGCGGGCCTCGGCACCATGGGCTTCGCGGTCCCCGCCGCGATGGGCGCCAAGGTCGGCGAGCCCGACCGCGAGGTGTGGGCCATCGACGGCGACGGCTGCTTCCAGATGACCAACCAGGAGCTCGCGACCTGCGCGATCAACGACATCCCCATCAAGGTGGCGCTGATCAACAACAGCTCGCTCGGCATGGTGCGGCAGTGGCAGACGCTCTTCTACGACGAGCGCTACTCCAACACCGACCTGCACACCGGCCACGGCACCCGCCGCATCCCGGACTTCGTGAAGCTCGCGGACGCGTACGGGTGCGAGGGCATCCGCGTGGAGCGTGAGGACGAGGTCGACGCCGCGATCAAGCGGGCGCAGGAGATCGACGACCGCCCCGTGGTCATCGACTTCCAGGTCTCGCGCGACGCCATGGTGTGGCCGATGGTCGCCGCCGGCGTGCCGAACGACGACATCCAGTACGCGCGCGGCATCTCGCCGGCGTGGGACCGAGAGGACTGAGACCCATGTCGCGTCACACCCTGTCCGTGCTGGTCGAGAACAAGCCCGGCGTCCTCACCCGCGTCACCGCGCTGTTCGCGCGCCGCGCGTTCAACATCCACTCCCTGGCCGTCGGGCCCACGGAGCACGAGGAGATCTCGCGCATCACCGTGGTGGTCGACGTCGAGGAGCACCCGCTCGAGCACGTGACGAAGCAGCTCAACAAGCTGATCAACGTCATCAAGATCGTCGAGCTCGACCCCGAGTCGTCCGTGCAGCGCGAGCTCCTGCTCGTCAAGGTGCGGGCCGACCAGGCCACCCGCGCGGGGGTGCTCGAGGTCGTCGACCTCTTCCGCGCCCACGTCGTGGACGTCGTCCCCGACACGGTCGTCATCGAGGCGACCGGCACCGCCGCCAAGCTGTCCGCGCTGCTCGGCGCGCTCGAGCCGTACGGCGTCCGCGAGATCGTGAAGTCCGGCACGCTCGCCGTGGGCCGCGGCTCGCGGTCCATCACCGACCGAGCGCTGGAGCGCGTGCGCACGGCCTGACGCCGTTCGCGTACCGTCATCCCCGCGGGTGACCACATACCGACCTGTAGTGACGAACGCAGTACCGAGAACCGAGGAGCATCACCGTGGCTGAGCTGTTCTACGACGACGACGCCGACCTGTCCATCATCCAGCAGCGCAAGGTCGCGGTCATCGGCTACGGGAGCCAGGGCCACGCGCACGCGCTGAACCTGCGCGACTCGGGCGTCGACGTCCGCGTCGGCCTGCGCGAGGGCTCCGGCTCCGCGAAGAAGGCCGAGGACGAGGGCCTGCGCGTGCTCACCGTCGCCGACGCCGTCAAGGAGGCGGACGTCGTCGTCATCCTCGCGCCGGACCAGGTGCAGCGGCACGTGTACCGCGACGAGATCGCCCCGAACCTCAACGAGGGCGCGGCGCTCGTCTTCGGGCACGGCTTCAACATCCGCTTCGGCTACATCAAGCCCGAGGCCGGCCACGACGTGCTCATGGTCGCCCCCAAGGGCCCGGGTCACCTCGTGCGCCGCGAGTACGTCGACGGCCGCGGCGTGCCGGTGATCGTCGCCGTCGAGCAGGACGCGTCGGGCTCCGCCTGGGAGCTGGCCCTGTCCTACGCGAAGGGCATCGGCGGCCTGCGCGCCGGCGGCATCAAGACCACCTTCACCGAGGAGACCGAGACCGACCTGTTCGGCGAGCAGGCCGTGCTGTGCGGCGGTGCCTCGCAGCTGGTCCAGTACGGCTTCGAGACGCTGACCGAGGCGGGCTACCAGCCCGAGGTCGCGTACTTCGAGGTGCTGCACGAGCTGAAGCTGATCGTCGACCTCATGGTCGAGGGTGGCATCGCCAAGCAGCGCTGGTCGGTCTCCGACACGGCCGAGTACGGCGACTACGTCTCCGGCCCGCGCGTCATCGACCCGCGCGTCAAGGAGAACATGAAGGCCGTCCTCGCGGACATCCAGAACGGCGCCTTCGCCGAGCGCTTCATCGCGGACCAGGACGCGGGCGCGCCCGAGTTCACCGCGCTGCGCGAGAAGGGCGAGGCGCACCCGATCGAGACCACCGGGCGTGAGCTCCGGAAGATGTTCTCGTGGATCAAGCCCGCTGACTCCGACTACACGGAGGGCAGCGCCGCTCGCTGACCCACACCGTCAGCAGCGACGCGCGCGGCCGTCGTCCCCCACCCGGGGGCGGCGGCCGCACGTGCGTCCGGGCCCAGGCGAGGTAGTCCGGGGCGTGCCGAGGTAGTACGAACCGCGCCGAGGTAGTACGAGGAACGGCGAGGTAGTACCGGTCAGTCGAGCAGCCCCGCCCACCCCCGGACGACGTCGACGAGCCCCACGCGGTCGAGCGCGTCCACGTCGGACAACCGGTGCCACGCGACGGCGTCGGTGGTGCCGTCGGACTCCCTGGTGAGCTCGCCGCCGACGACGTGCGCGCGATAGACGATGCGGATGCCTTGTAGCGCCACCGTGTGGTCGGTGCCGTCCACGACGACGCGGTCCTCGGGCGGGATCACGATGCTGTCGACGCCGAGCAGGCCGTCGAGCGCGACGTCGTACCCGGTCTCCTCTCGCAGCTCGCGGACGGCTGCATCCTCCGGGTGCTCGCCGGGGTCGATGCCGCCCCCGGGCATGGTCCAGCCCGCTCCGACGTCGCTGGACCAGTGGGGGAGGAGGATGCGGTCGCCCTCGACGACCAGGGCGTAGGCGGCGACGCGGGTGTCCATGCTGGCCATCCTGGCAGGATGGACCCCATGAGCGACGACGCGAACCCTGGGCTGGATCCCGAGCAGGCCGACAGCATCACGCAGTTCTGGGACGTCGCGCGCCCGAGCGCCGGCCGCACGAGCCACGGGGGAGCCGTGGGGGAGCGCTCCGAGAACGTGGTGCCGCCGCCCGCGTGGTCGTTCGGCGACTCGGCGGAGCTGGCCGACGAGCTGCTCGGACTGGTGCTCGACGGCGTGAAGACAGGCACCGCCGCCGCGGTCTGGGAGTACGAGGCCGCCGACGAGCCGCTGCCGCGCAAGGGCGACCTGTCGATCGTGCTCGACGGCGCCGGTGCGCCCCGCCTCCTCATCAGGACGACAGAGGTCGAGACGGTCCCGTTCGACGAGGTGACCGCCGAGCACGCCGCCGCCGAGGGCGAGGGCGATCGCACCCTGGCGGACTGGCGCGACGGGCACGAGCGCTACTGGCGCCGCACGCTCCCGCAGATCGGTCGGGAGTTCGACCCGACCATGCCCGTGGTCTGCGAGCGGTTCAAGGTGCTCTACCGCGCCTGACGCGGGCACCGCGGACCCATGACCAGGGAGGTCACGGCCGGATGTGTCCAGTAAATGAGATTCGTGTCCGCATCATGATTCGACGGGCTTAGGCTCGGCCCATGACGCGGAGCATCGACCTGGCAGTGGTGGCCGGCGACGGCATCGGCACGGAAGTCGTGGAGCAGGGCCTGGCGGTCCTCGAGGCGGCCGTGGCCGGCTCGGACGTGAAGATCTCCACCACCGAGTTCGACCTGGGCGCGCGCCGCTGGCACGCGACCGGCGAGACGCTCACGGACGCCGACCTCGAAGCCATCAAGCAGCACGACGCGATCCTGCTGGGCGCCATCGGCGACCCGAGCGTGCCGTCGGGCGTGCTCGAGCGCGGCCTGCTGCTCAAGCTCCGCTTCTCGCTGGACCACTACGTGAACCTGCGCCCCGGCAAGCTGTACCCCGGGGTCACCAGCCCGCTGGCCAACCCCGGCGACGTCGACTTCGTCGTCGTGCGCGAGGGCACCGAGGGTCCGTACGTGGGCAACGGCGGAGCGCTGCGTGTCGGCACCCCCCACGAGATCGCGACCGAGGTGTCGGTCAACACCGCGTTCGGCGTGGAGCGCGTCGTGCGCGACGCCTTCGCCCGTGCTCAGGCACGCCCGCGCAAGCACCTCACGCTGGTGCACAAGCACAACGTGCTGGTGCACGCCGGCCACCTGTGGCGCCGTACCGTCGAGGCCGTCAACGCCGACTTCCCCGACGTCACCACGGACTACCTGCACGTGGACGCCGCCACGATCTTCCTCACGACGAACCCGTCGCGGTTCGACGTGATCGTCACCGACAACCTGTTCGGCGACATCCTCACGGACCAGGCCGCCGCCATCACCGGCGGTATCGGCCTCGCCGCGTCGGCGAACATCAACCCCGACCGCACCGCGCCGTCCATGTTCGAGCCGGTGCACGGCTCGGCCCCGGACATCGCGGGCCAGGGCAAGGCCGACCCGACCGCCACGGTCCTGTCGGTCTCGCTGCTGCTCGACCACCTCGGCCTCGCCGAGGAGAGCAAGCGCGTGGAGGCGGCCGTCGCGGCCGACCTCGTCGAGCGCGGCGACCGAGTACGCACGACGGCCGAGGTCGGGCGCGACCTCGCCGCACGCGTCAACGGCTGACGACAGCCCCACCGTCGTCATCCGGACGGCGCGGCGCCACCCGCGCCGCGCCGTCGGACGTGTCGTCCGAGCCACCGCCCGCCCCGGCCGTCATCCCCTGTCGACCACCCGACATCCACTTCTGTCCGGGTGGCCGCTGTGGTCGGAGCGACGCCGGTGCCCACGAGGTGCACGGTCGTGGAAAACTACAGGGGTCACCCGGTGAAAGGCCCCCGATCATGACCACTTCCAGCACCTCTCCGTCCGCCGCGAGCGCTACGCCGAGCACCGGCGGGTCGGGCATCCTCCCGGCCGAGCTCGAGGACCTCGTCGCCCTGTTCGACGTGCGAGCCACGGACTCACCCACCCCGGACGCCGAGCGCGAGGCCGCGCTGCGGTCCCCGAAGTTCGGCACCGTGTTCACGGACCACATGGCGCGCGTCAGCTGGCGCCAGGGCGACGGGTGGCTCGACCGTCGTGTCGAGAAGTACGGGCCGCTGCAGATCGACCCCGCGACCGCCGTCCTGCACTACGCGCAGGAGATCTTCGAGGGGATGAAGGCGTACCGGCACGCGGACGGCTCCGTCTGGACGTTCCGCCCCGACGCCAACGCGGCCCGGTTCGCGCGCTCGGCGCACCGCATGGCGCTGCCTGCGTTGTCGGTGGACGACTTCATCGGCTCGATCGCGGCGCTGGTGCGCACCGACATCGACTGGGTGCCGTCCGGTGAGGACTTCAGCCTCTACCTGCGGCCCTTCACGTTCGCGTCGGAGGCGTTCCTCGGGGTGCGTCCCACGAACGAGGCCGAGTACCTGGTCATCGCCTCGCCCGTCGGCCCGTACTTCGCGGGCGGCGTGAAGCCGGTGTCGATCTGGATCGACGAGCACTACCACCGCTCCGGCCCCGGCGGGACGGGCGACGCGAAGTACGGCGGCAACTACGCGGCGAGCCTCCTGCCGCAGCGGCTCGCCGGGGAGAAGGGCTTCGACCAGGTCTGCTACCTCGACGCCGTGACGAACACGTCGCTCGAGGAGCTGGGCGGCATGAACGTCTTCGTCGTCATGGCCGACGGCTCGGTGCACACGCCGGAGCTCACCGGCACCTTCCTCGAGGGCGTCACGCGCTCGTCCATCCTGCAGCTCGCCGCCGACCGCGGGCACCAGGCCGTGGAGCGGCGCATCCCGCTCGCCGAGGTCGTCACCGGCCTCCGGGACGGCACCGTGCGGGAGATCTTCGCCTGCGGCACGGCGGCGGTCATCACCCCCGTCGGCCGCCTCGCGGGCGACGAGTTCGACCTGCAGGTCTCGGGCGGCGAGCCCGGCGAGCTCACCATGGCGATCCGCGAGGAGCTCACCGACATCCAGTACGGTCGGGTCGCGGACCGGCACGGCTGGATGCGCCGGCTCGCCTGATCAGACAGGGAGGTCCCCCGCGCGATGCCCACCACCCCGATCACGGCGGACGCGCTCAACCGGACCACGCTCGCGCGCCAGCAGCTGCTCACCCGCTCCGACGACGACGTCCCCGCCGTCGTCGGGCGGGTGGGCGGCCTGCAGGCGCAGCACGCCGACATGCCGTACATCGCCCTGTGGGCGCGACGCTCCGGGCAGACGATCGGGGTGCTCGAGGAGGCCCTGACCGACGGCGAGGTCGTGAAGGCGACCGTCATGCGGTCCACGCTGCACGTGGTGCCCAGCGCGGACTGGCCGCTGCTCGACGCCGTCTCCGCGGAGCAGCGGCTGGCGGCGTGGCGTGCGAGCGCCCGGCGGGCGGGCGTCGACCTCGTGGGCCTCAACGCCGCCGTGCGCGCGTACTGCGCCGAGCCCCGCACGCTGGACGAGGTGGAGGCGTTCGCCGCCGACCAGTACCCCGGGGTCGACGCCGTCGCGGCGATCCCGGGCGGCGTGAGCCGCGCGTGGTGGCGGCTCGCGAGCGCGGGCGGCGGCCTCGTGCACGTGCCGCCGAGCGGGCTGTGGGGCTCCCACGTCGCGGCGCGCTACCAGGACGGCGCGCGCTGGCTCGCCGACCGCGTGCCGCACCCGCTGCCCGAGACCGCCCCGGACGAGGCGCGGGCCCGCGTCGTCGCGAAGTACCTGCGGGCCTTCGGGCCGGCGTCCGCCCGCGACGTCGCCCGAGGCGTCGGCATCCGCGGCGTCGGGGCGCTGAAGCGTGCGCTCGCGCTCCTGGAGCTGCGGACGTACGCCGCGCCCGACGGCCGCGAGCTGGTCGACCTGGCCGACGCCGAGATCGTGCCCGGGGACGTGCCCGCGCCGGTGCGGCTCCTGCCGCGCTGGGACCAGCTGCTCGTGGCGCTGGACGAGCGGTCACGGATCGTCGACGCCGAGCACGCGGGGCTCGTCTACCGGCGCAACGCGGACGTGCTCCCCACCCTCTGGGTGGACGGCCGCGTGGCCGGCACGTGGACCCTGGACGTCGACGCCCGCCGTGCCACCGTGCACGTCGAGCCCTTCACCGGCGACGCCTGGGCGCACCACCGGACCGAGGTGGAGGCGGAGGCCGCCGCGCTGCTCGATCTTGCCGCGGCCGACGCCCCCGAGCGCGAGGTCACCTGGGCGGCTGAGGCCGCACGAGAGTCCGGCCGAGCACGCCGTTGAGCATCGCCGAGACGGCGACGCCCACGACGATCCACACGAGGGCGGTCACGAGCGCCGAGGCCGCGTCGCCGGGGCCCGTGAACGCGAGGGCGGCGAGGATCACGGTGACCAGCGCGACCAGCCAGCCGAAGAACATCCGCGGCCGCGGCACGACGCGCACGAGCGCCTGGAGCACCACGGCCGCGAGCAGGGCGAACAGGGCACCGGTCAGCGCCCACGCCAGCCCGGGGGCGCCGGGCACCAGGCGGGACGGGCCGAGCAGCCCGACGTCGAACGCGCTGTCGAAGACCACCGACGCCGCGAGCCCCAGGACGGCGCAGACCACGACGGTCACGGCGGCGCCGGACCAGAAGCGGCCGCGGTCCAGCTCGAGCAGCCCGCGGGACGTCGGCGCCGGCGCGTCCCAGGCGTCCGCGGGCTCCGCCGTGGGCACCACGGACGGGGGCGGCGTGACGCCGCCTGGGGTCATGCCGGGCGTCCACGCCGTCGGGTCGCCCGGGTTCGTCGGGCCGCCTGGGGGCCGCGTGTCGGTCATCGGTTCTGCCTCCTGCCCTCGGTGACGGTGCCAGCCGACCACACCCCGGGTGCGGTCGCACGGGCGGGACGTCCCGTGCCACGCCGTGGACGGCCTGTCCGGCCTGCGCGCGGGTGTGGCACCATGTGGCCCATGACACGCCTCGCGCACCAGCGTCGCTCGCTCATCATTCGGTAGCGCGTCCGGCACACCCGCCGGACGCGCAGACCTTCCGTACCCCGGGGGGTCTTTTTTGTTGACCAGAACGCCCAGAGCTTCTCGACGTGGGGAGTCCCGCATGACCGCCACCCCGTTCCACGTGTACGACACCACCCTGCGCGACGGCGCGCAGCAGGAGGGCATGAACCTCTCCGTGGCGGACAAGCTGGCCATCGCGCCGCTGCTGGACGAGCTGGGGGTCGGCTTCATCGAGGGCGGTTGGCCGGGCGCCGTGCCCAAGGACACCGAGTTCTTCCGCCGGGCGGCGAAGGAGCTGGAGCTGAGGAACGCCGTGCTCGCGGCGTTCGGCGCCACCCGCAAGGCGGGCACCCGCGCGTGGGACGACCCGCAGGTGCGGGCCCTGCTCGACTCCGAGGCGCCGGTGGTGACGCTGGTGGCGAAGTCGGACGTGCGGCACGTGGAGCGGGCGCTGCGCACCACTCCCGACGAGGGCCTCGCGATGATCGCGGACACGGTGGCGTTCCTCGTGGGAGAGGGCCGCCGCGTCGTGGTGGACGCCGAGCACTTCTTCGACGGCTACCGGTTCGACCCGGTGTGGTCCCGGGCGGCGGCGGAGGCGGCGTTCGAGGCGGGCGCCGAGGTGGTCACGCTGTGCGACACGAACGGCGGCATGCTGCCGCACTGGGTGACCGACGTCGTGACCGAGGTGCGGGAGTCCCTGGGCCTGCCGCACGGGCGTGACGCCGTCGCGGGGGACCGGCTGCTCGGCATGCACGCCCACAACGACTCGGGCTGCGCCGTCGCGAACACGCTCGCGGCGGTGGCCGCCGGCGCGTGGCACGTGCAGGGCACGGTCAACGGCTACGGCGAGCGCACGGGCAACGTGGACCTCGTCACCGTCGTCGCGAACCTCGAGCTCAAGCACGGCCTGCGCACCCTCGCCGGGGAGGGGCTCGAGGACGCGACCCGCATCGCGCACGCGGTCGCCGAGATCACCAACATCTCCCCGTACGCCCGCCAGCCCTACGTGGGGGCGAGCGCCTTCGCCCACAAGGCGGGCCTGCACGCGAGCGCGATCAAGGTCGACCCCGACCTGTACCAGCACATCGACCCCACCGCCGTCGGCAACGACATGCGCATGCTCGTGTCCGACATGGCCGGGCGTGCGTCGATCGAGCTCAAGGGCCGCGAGCTGGGCTACGACCTCAGCGGCCAGGCCGAGCTGCTCACCCGCGTCACGACGAGGGTCAAGGACGCCGAGGCGCAGGGCTACACGTTCGACGCCGCCGACGCGTCGTTCGAGCTGCTGCTGCGGGAGGAGCTCACCGGCACCCGGCAGACGTACTTCCGCGTCGAGAGCTGGCGGACCATCGTCGAGACCGTCGCCGGCGGGCCCGGGCACGACGCGTCGAGCCGGGAGGCCGACGCGGTCGCCGAGGCGACGGTGAAGCTGCACGCGGGCGGCGAGCGCGTGGTCGCGACCGGCGAGGGCAACGGCCCCGTGAACGCGCTCGACCAGGCGCTGCGCAGCGCGCTGACGCGCGTGTACCCGCAGATGGAGAAGTTCGAGCTCATCGACTTCAAGGTGCGCATCCTCGACGCGCAGCAGGGCACCGACGCCACGACGCGCGTGCTGGTCGAGACCACGGACGGGCAGCACTCCTGGTCGACGGTGGGCGTGGGCCCGAACGTCATCGAGGCCGCGTGGGAGTCGCTCATCGACGCGTACGTCTACGGCCTCGTGCACGGGGGCGTGGAACCGCGCTGAGCGTGGCTACCGCGGCGGGCGGCCGTTCGTCAGGCGGTGCGGCCGGACGGCCTCGTACGTCGCCTTGAGGGCGGCCGTGGTCCGGTCGTAGCGGCGCTGCGCCACGCGCACGAAGAGGAAGTCGACGACGGCGAGCTGGGCGATGCGGCTCGACATGGCGCCCGAACGGAACTGGGTCTCGCGCGCCGTCGTCGCGAGGACGACGTCGGCGAGCTCCGCCAGGGGTGAGGCCGGGAAGTTCGTGACGGCCACGGTGGTGGCGCCCGCGTCGCGTGCCAGCGTGAGCGCCTGCACGGTCTCCACGGTGGTGCCCGTGTGCGAGACAGCGACGGCCACGCAGCCGTCGCCCAGGAGCGCCGCGGACTGGAGCTGGCCGTGCAGGTCCACGGGCGCGAAGCAGGCGATGCCGATGCGGGTGAGCTTCTGGCCGAGGTCCTGCGCCGTGAGGCCGCTCGACCCGGCGCCGTAGACGTCCACGCGGGGCGCGGAGGCCACGGCTTCGACGGCGTGCTCCAGGGCGTCGAGGTCGAGCATGCGCGCCGTCTCCTCGATCGTCCGCGCCTCGTGGAAGGCGATCTTGGAGACGACGTCGGTGGCGGTGTCGGTCCGGTTGATCTCGCCCTCGGCGATGCCGGAGCGCTCCAGCTCGACGGCGCGCCGGCTCGTGGCCTGCGCGAGGTCGATGCGGAACTCGGGGTAGCCGGCGTAGCCGACGGCGCGGCAGAACCGGACGACCGTCGCTTGCGAGGTCCCCGCGCGGGCGGCGAGCTCGGTGATGGTGGCGCCGACGACGCCGGGCGGGTCGTCGAGCACGACCGCGGCGATCCGCGCCTCCGCGGGGCGCAGCGTGGGCAGCGCCTGGCGGAGCCGGACGAGGACGTCACCGTTCATGCGCGGATCTCCTTCCCGGCGGACGCCGGAGACGGGTGGGTGGGTTCCCGGACCGTGAGCCAGGTGTCGTGCGGTTCCACGAGCTCGCCGTCGCGGGGGTCGACGAGGGACCGGGCGAGGCGCAGCGCGCCGTCGAGGGGGCTCCCGTCGGCGGGGACGAGCCGCACGTCGGGACGCAGGGCGGACAGGCGGGCCCTGAGCGGCGTGGTGACGGGGGCGCCGATCTGCAGGACGCCGCCCGTGACCGCCGCGAGCGGCGGGATCCCGGGGCGGAGCGCGGCGGCGAGGCTCTCCGCGAGGTGGGTCCCGGCGTCGTGCAGGATGCCGCTCGCGACGAGGTCGCCCGCGGCGGCGGCGTCGGCGACGGCCGGCGTGAAGGACGCGAGGACGTGCGCGCGGTCGGGGCGCCCGTACAGCGCGGCGGGCCAGCCGTCGACCGGGCCGAAGCGCTCGAGCGCGGCGGCGAGCAGCGTGGGGGAGGCGGGCCCCGGGCGCCCGTCGTGGGTGGCGACGGCGGCCCGCAGGCCGTACGCGCCGATCCACGACCCGGAGCCGAGGTCGCCGAGCAGGTGGCCCCAGCCGTCCGCGCGGTGCCACCGGCGCCGCAGGTCGGTGGCGAGGACGATCGCGCCCGTGCCGACCGCGGCGACGGCGCCGGGCCGGCCGCCGAGGGCGCCGAGGTGCGCGGCGAGCGCGTCCGCGGCGACCGCCGTGGCCGGGGCGCCCGCGGCCTGCAGCACCTCGTGCAGGGCGCCGGGGTCGGGGACGAGCGACGGGAGGCCGGTGACCGACACGGCGGCCGCGGCGACGCGCAGTCCCGGCTGCCGCACGGCGAGGGTGTCCACCAGCTCGGCGACGACGTCGGCCGCGTCGCTCCCGGAGGCGGTGATGCGGACCGGGCGGCCGGTGAGCGTGATCGGGGTGCCGCCGGGGCCAGCGGTACCGTCGGTGCCGTCGGTGCCGCGCGCGGGCACGGCGACGAGGCGGGCGCCGCTGCCGCCGACGTCCACGGCGACGACGTGCTCGGGCACGAGGGAGACGTCCGGGCCGGTCACGGGACCCAGTGTGGCAGCGATTTTCTCAGGTTGGGCACCTCACAAAAAGAATCTCACCCACGATGCGTCCCGGCCCCGCTACCGTGGAGACGTGCATGGTGAGTACAAGGTTCCCGGTGGCAAGCTCGTGACGGTCGACCTCGACGTGCGGGACGGGTTGCTCGCCGACGTCAGGCTCAGCGGCGACTTCTTCCTCGAGCCGGACGACGCCCTCGAGGTCATCGACTCCGCACTCGTCGGGCTGCCGCGCGAGACGTCGACGAGCGAGCTCGCGCGCGCCGTCGACGACGGGCTGCGCATCGCCGAGCAGGACGGCCGCGTGACCGGCAGCGTGACGATGGTGGGCTTCGACGCCTGGGCCGTCGCGGTCGCGGTCCGCCGCGCGCTGGGGCTGGCCACGACGTGGGACGACCACACCTTCGAGGTGCTGCGCCCCGGCCCCCTGCCCCCCGCGACGCTCGCCGCCCTGGACCAGGTGCTCACCGAGGAGCTGGCCGAGGGGCGCCGAGGGCCCACGCTGCGGTTCTGGGACTGGAACGAGCGCGCCGTCTTCATCGGGTCGTTCCAGTCGCTGCGGAACGAGGTGGACCCGGCGGGCGTGCGCGAGCACGACGTCACAGTGGTGCGCCGTATCTCCGGCGGCGGCGCCATGTTCATGGAGGCCGGCAACTGCGTGACGTTCTCGCTGGTCGTGCCGGCGTCGCTCGTCGACGGCCTGTCGTTCGAGCAGTCGTACGCGTTCCTCGACTCGTGGGTGCTGGGCGCGCTGCACGACGTCGGCGTCGAGGCGTACTTCTCCGGCATGAACGACGTCGCGTCGCCCGCGGGCAAGCTCGCGGGCTCGGCGCAGAAGCGCCTGGCCGGCGGCGCCGTGCTGCACCACATGACGATGGCGTACGACATCGACAACGCCAAGATGCTCGAGGTGCTGCGCATCGGCCGCGAGAAGCTCTCCGACAAGGGCACCACCAGCGCCAACAAGCGGGTGGACCCGCTGCGCTCGCAGACCGGCATGTCGCGCGACGAGATCGTCGACGCGTTCGAGGCACACTTCAAGGCCCACCACCGGACCGTGGACTCCGCGCTGCGTCCCGACGAGCTGGACCGCGCCGAGGAGCTGGTCCGGACGAAGTTCGCCGACCCGGCCTGGATCAACCGCGTGCCCTGAGCGACCCCGCGCGCAGCCCGCGCGCCGCCCCCGCATCGACCGCGACGCGCCGAGAGGTCACCGTCCTGTCACGCATTGGTGCGGGGGCTTTCGTTATCCCCGCCCGGTCAGTTATCTTCCTCGTGGAGCGATGTCCCGGAACTTCCTTTCAAGCCGGGGCGGCGCTCGCGATCACCACGGCGATCAGCATGACAAGCGAGACGACGACGTCACGCCGGACGACGAGGACGTCGGCAGGACATGACCGCGAGAACGGCGCGCGACCGCGACAACGGCGGCGCCGCGCACCACGGAGGGCGGCCCAGCGGCCGCCGGGGGAGGACGACGATGCGTCGATACGTGTGGACCCGCAGGAACGTGGGGGCCGTGGCCACCGCGGCGCTGGTGGCGCTCGGCGTCGCCGCGTGCGGCAGCGGCGGCTCCGGGGACGGCGGCGGCGACGGGACGGTCGACGGCGAGGGCAAGACCCTCGACGTCTGGATCATGCAGGGCACGAACCCCAGCGCCGACGCCTTCTTCGACGAGGTCGGCACCGCGTTCACGGAGGAGACGGGCGCGGAGCTGAACGTCGAGTTCGTCGAGTGGGCGGACGCCCACGACCGGTTCGTCACGTCGATCGCGGGCCAGACCACGCCCGACGTCGCGGAGACCGGCACCACCTGGACGCCGGAGTTCGCCGACGCCGGCGCGCTCGCGCCGCTCGACGACTACGTGGCGGAGGCCGGCCTGGGCGACGACCTGGTGGACGGTCTCGTCGAGGCCGGCACCTACGACGGGCAGCTGTACGGCATGCCCTGGTACGCCGGCGTCCGCTCGCTCGTGTACAACACGGAGATCTTCGAGGAGGCCGGCGTCGAGCCGCCCACGACCTGGGCGGAGATCGAGTCGGCGGCCAAGGCCATCAAGGAGAAGTTCCCGAAGAAGACCGCGATCGCGGTGCCGGGCGACGCCGAGTTCACGGTGTACCCGTGGGTGTGGGGCGCCGGAGGCGAGGTCGCGACGCTCGACGGCGACACCTGGACGTCCGGGCTCGACAGCCCCGAGGCGCAGGAGGGCCTGAGCTTCTGGACCGGGCTCGCCGCGGACGGCTACTCGTCGGCGGGCGCCACCACCTGGCGCGAGACCGACGTGCTCGACGCGTTCGCGCAGGGCGACGTGGGCATGGCGATCATGGGCTCCTGGACGCCGGGCGCCATCGTCGAGGCGAACAAGGACATGGACGGCAAGTTCGCCGCCGTCCCGATCCCGGGCAAGGACGGCGGGATGTCGCCGTCGGTCCTCGGCGGCTCGCACCTGTCCGTGTTCGAGACGGCGGAGGACAAGGACCTGGCGTTCGCGTTCGTGGAGCTCATGACGACCGGTGAGTTCGCCACGAAGTGGGGCGAGCAGGCCGGCTACTTCCCGGGGCAGAAGTCGCTCCTGGACGAGACGTTGAAGAGCACCGACCCGCTCGTGGCCCCGTTCGCGCAGCAGTTCGTCGAGGGTGGCGCGTCCGTGCCGGTCTCGCCGAACTTCGGGGCCGTGCAGGCCAAGCTCACGACGAGCACGATGATGCAGTCGATCCTCTCCGGGAGCGAGGACGTGCCGACCGCCAGCACGAAGGCGGCCGACGAGATGACGTCGCTGCTCAACGGTGGCAGCTGACGCATGACGAGCACCCTCCCCGTCGCGGTCCCCGCCGGGCCCGGGCAGCAGCCCGGGCCCGGCGGGCGCCGCCCGCTCGGCAAGTCGCTCCTGGCGCGGGTGCGGCCGTGGATGCTGCTGACGCCCGCGCTGCTCGTGCTGGCGGTGCTGCTCCTGTGGCCGCTGGTGCGGGTCGGGCTGTTCTCCCTCCAGGACTACGGGCTGCGGGAGATCGTCTCCGGCGAGCCGAACTGGATCGGCCTCGCCAACTACGTCGAGGTGTTCACGTCCGAGCAGCTGTGGGCCGTGGTGCTGCCCAACACGGTGGTCTTCGCCGTGCTGTCGGTGTCGTTCACGGTGGTCTTCGGCACCGCCGTGGCCGTGCTGCTCGCGTCGCTCGGCCGCGTCTGGCGCACCATCGTGTCCAGCGCGATCATGGCGGCCTGGGCGATGCCCGCCGTCACCGGCACGTACGTCTGGGTCTGGATCTTCGACGCCGACCGCGGCGTGTTCAACCACGTGCTGCAGGCGCTCGGGCTGCAGGACGCACCCGTCAACTGGTTCACCGACCGCTGGTCGTTCTACGCGATCGTGCTGCTCAACGTGGTGCACCACGGCTTCCCGTTCGTCGCGATCACCGTGCTCGCGGGCCTGCTCGGCGTCCCGAAGGAGCTGCTCGAGGCCGCGGAGATCGACGGCGCCGGGCCGTGGCGCCGGTTCTTCTCGGTGATCGTGCCGCAGCTGAAGCAGATCTTCGCCGTCGTGATCATCCTGTCGACCATCTGGGACTTCAAGGTCTTCGCGCAGGTTTACCTCATGCCCGGCGGCGCCGGCAGCAACCGCGAGGTGCTCAACCTGGGCGTCTGGTCGTACACCGAGTCGTTCGGGCAGAACCGGTACGGCTTCGGCGCCGCGATCGCGGTGCTGCTGACCCTGCTGCTGCTCGCCATCACCGTCGTGTACGTCCGCACGATCCTGAAGGAGGAGGAGCTGTGAGCCGGCCGACGACCGCGACGCGGGTGGGCAAGGGGGTCGCCGTCGCGCTGCTCCTGGTGTTCACCCTCTTCCCGGCCTACTGGATGCTCGTCAGCGCGCTCGACGGCAAGGCGGGGCGCGGGTCGTCCTTCGTGCCCGCCGACCCGACGCTGGAGCACTTCGAGTTCGTGCTCACGGACGGCGGCTTCGACGTCTTCCTGCGCAACTCGCTGCTCGTGGCGCTCGGGACGGTGCTCGTCTCGTCGCTGCTCGCCCTGCTGGCGTCGGTGGCGGTGGCGCGCTTCCGCTTCACGCTCCGCACGCAGGTGCTCATGCTCGTGCTGATCGTGCAGATGGTCCCGCTCGAGGCGCTCGTCATCCCGCTGTTCGTCCAGGTGCGCAACCTGGACCTGCTCGGCACGCTGACCGGCCTGGTCGTGGTGTACGTGGCGCTCGCGCTGCCCTTCGGCATCTGGATGCTGCGCGGCTTCGTCGCCGCCGTGCCGGTGGAGCTGGAGGAGGCCGCCTACCTCGACGGCGCCACCTGGGGCCGCATGTTCCGGTCCATCCTGCTGCCGCTCGTCGCGCCCGGCCTCGTGGCCACGAGCATCTTCAGCTTCATCACGGCGTGGAACGAGTTCGTCTTCGCGATGACGCTGCTCGGCGGCGAGACGCAGAACTACACGGTGGCCATCGGGCTGCGCTCGTTCTTCGGGCAGCACTCGAACGACTGGGGCGCGATCATGGCGGCCTCGACGATCATCACCGTGCCCGTGATGATCTTCTTCATCGTCGTCCAGCGCCGGCTCGCGTCCGGGCTGACGTCCGGGGCGGTGAAGGGGTGAACGACGTCCGGCGGGCCGTGCACGGGGTGCTGCTGCCCGGCTTCACCGGGACGACGCCCCCTGCCTGGCTGCTCGACGCCGCGCGCGACGGGCTGGCCGGGGTGGTGCTGTTCGCGCACAACACGCCCGACGTGGCGACGACGGCCGCGCTCACGACACGCCTGCACGACGCCGAGCCCGCCCTGCTCGTCGCGACCGACGAGGAGGGCGGCGACGTGTCACGGCTCGAGGCCGCGACCGGGTCGTCGCTGCCCGGCGCCGCGGCGCTCGGAGCGGTGGACGACGTGCGGCTCACCGGGGCCGCGGGCGAGGCGCTGGGCAGGCTGCTCGCGGCTGCGGGCGTCGACCTCGACCTCGCGCCCGTGCTCGACGTCGACACGCCCGGCAACCCGGTCATCGGGGTGCGGGCGTTCGGCACCGACCCGGAGGCGGTCGCGCGGCACGGCGTCGCGTTCGCCCGGGGCCTGCAGCGCGGCGGCGTCGGCACGTGCGCCAAGCACTTCCCGGGGCACGGTTCCACGACCGTCGACTCGCACCTCGCGCTGCCCGTCGTGGAGGCCGACGCCCGGACCCTGCGCGGCCGCGACCTCGTGCCGTTCGCGGCGGCGTTCGCGGGCGGCCCCGGCGACGAGGGTCCCGCGGCCGACGCCCTCATGACGGCGCACGTCGTCGTGCCCGCGCTCGGGCCCGCGCCGGCGTCCCTCGAGCCCGCCGTCGCGGCGCTCGCCCGCGAGCTCGGCCACGAGGGGCCGATCGTCACCGACGCCCTCGACATGCGCGCCGTGTCCGACGGCGCCGACGTCGGCGAGGCCGCGGTGCGCGCGGTCGAGGGCGGCGCGGACCTGCTGTGCCTGGGGACGACGACCGGGCGGGACGACGAGGCGCTGTTCCGCTCCGCCGCCGACGCCCTCGTGGCCGCGGTCGGCGCCGGGCGGGTGAGCCTGGACCGGCTCGCCGCGTCCCGGCGACGCACCGCCGCCCTGGTGCGCCGGCTGCGCGCCCGGCGGGTCGCCGCCATGCCGGCCCCGGCCGAGGAGGCGCTCACCGCGCTCGCGGCCGTGGGGGCCGAGGCGGCGCGCCGGGCCGTGCGCGTCGTCGGTCCGTCGCCGGCGCTCGCGGGAGCGCCCGACGTCGTCGACCTGCGGCTGCGGCTCGACCACGCGGCCGGGCGCACCGCGCAGCACGTGCAGCGCGCCGTCGCCGCCCGCTGGCCGGGCGCCGTCGTGCACGCCGCCCCGGACGACGACGCCGTCGACGCGCTGCAGCGAGCCGGGGCCGGGCGGCCGCTGGTCGTCGTGACCCGCGAACCCGTCCCCGGCGGCGACGAGCACGAGCGCCTGGCGCGGCTGCAGCGGGCGCGCCCGGACCTCGTCGTCGTGCACACAGGCGCGCCGGCCGCGGGGGAGCGGTGGCTCGCCGAGCTCCCGGGCGGGCTGCCCGCGACCGTCCTGGCCTGCGGCACCGGCCGGGCCAACGCCGAGGCCGCCGTGGCACTCCTCGCCGGGGAGCTCGCCCCCGAACCCCCGGAGGTGGCGCGATGATCGTCATCGGCATCTCGTCCGGCACCAGCGTCGACGCGATCGACGCCGCGGCCGCCGACCTCGACCTGCGCCCCGACGGCACGCTCTCCCTGCGCCCGCTGGGGCACGCCGAGTACGCCTGGCCCGACCACCTGCGGCGGCGCATCCTCGCGGCCCTGCCGCCGGCCACCGCGGACCTGGGCGAGGTGTGCCAGCTCGACACGCTCGTCGGGCAGGAGCTGGGCGCCGCCGCCCGGCGCGCCGTCGACGACCTCGCGGGGGGCGACGCGGACCTCGTGGCGTCGCACGGGCAGACCCTGCACCACTGGGTGGTGGCGGGTCGTGCCCGCGGCACGCTGCAGCTCGGCAACCCGGCCTGGATCGCGGAGCGCACCCGACGACCGGTGGTCAGCGACTTCCGGGTCGCCGACGTCGCCGCCGGCGGGCAGGGCGCGCCGCTCGTGAGCGTGCTGGACGCGCTGTGGCTCGGGCACGACGGGCCTACCGGCACGAGATATTCCGCGGCGCTCAACGTGGGCGGCATCGCCAACGTCACCGTCGTCGGCGCGCACGACGAGCCGGTGCTCGGCTGGGACACCGGGCCCGGCAACTGCCTGCTGGACGCCGCGGTGCAGAGGCTCACCGGGCAGCCGTTCGACCGCGACGGGGAGCTCGCTGCCAGCGGCGTCGTGGACCACGAGGCGCTGGACGCGCTGCTGGACGAGCCGTACTACGCGCTGCCCGTGCCGCGGTCCACCGGCCGGGAGCTCTACGACGGCGAGTACGTGACGACGCGGCTCGGCGCCGCGGGGGTGCGAGCGGACCGGCTCAGCACCCCCGACCTGGTCGCCACGCTCACGGAGCTCACCGCGACCACCGTGGCGCGGTCGCTCGCCGACCACGCGCCGGGCGGGGGCGTCGAGCGGGTCGTGATCTCCGGCGGCGGGGCCCGCAACCCTGTGCTCCGCGACCGCCTGCGGGCGCTGCTCCCGGCCGGCACCGCCCTCGAGACCGCGGACGACCTCGGGCTGCCGGCGGACGGCAAGGAGGCGTACCTCTTCGCTCTGCTCGGCTTCCTCGGCGTGCACGGGGTGCCCGGCACCGCGCCCGGCCCGCACCGGCGGCAGGCCACCGGGGCCCGCCGGCCGGTAGTCCTGGGGTCGCTCACGCCCCCCACGCCGCTGCCCGTGGAGGCGGTCCGCACCCCGGTGCGGCGCCTCGCGCTCACCACGGCACCGAGCCTCCCGACCACTGCGCGCGACCTGACGAGAGGAAGCACCCGATGAGCGGAGCGACCGTGCCCGACCCCTCCGTGCCTCCGGACGCCGGCCCCCCGGACGACGTGCTCGACGTCGCGCGGCTCGTCTCGCCGACGGAGGAGCGCAACCCGCGCACCACCGACATCGACCTGCTCCCGCCGGCCGACGTGGTCCGCCTCATCCTCGACGAGGACGCCGGTGTCGCCAGCGTGGTGCGCGCGGAGCGGTTCCGGGTCACGCAGGCGGTGGAGCTCGCGGTCGAGGCGATCCGCGCCGGCGGGCGCGTGCACTACGCGGGTGCGGGCACGTCCGGCCGCCTCGGCGTGCTGGACGCCGTCGAGCTGCTGCCGACCTACGGCGTCGGCCCCGAGTGGTTCGACGCGCACCTCGCCGGCGGTCCCGACGCGATGACCGTCCCGGTCGAGGGCGCGGAGGACGACGCCGACGCCGGCCGGCGCGACCTGGACCACGTCGGCCCGCACGACCTCGTCGTCGGGCTCGCGGCCAGCGGCCGCACCCCGTACGTGGGCGGGGCGCTCGACCTGGCCCGCGAGCGCGGGGCGCGCACCGCGCTCGTCAGCGCCAACCCGGCCGCGCCGCTGGCCGACCGGGCGGACGTCGCGATCCTGCTCGACACGGGGCCCGAGGCCGTGACCGGCTCGACCCGGATGAAGGCCGCCACCGCGCAGAAGATCGTGCTCAACACGTTCTCGACCGCCACGATGATCCAGCTCGGCAAGACGTACTCGAACCTCATGGTCGACGTCCGCGCGTCCAACGCCAAGCTCCGCGCCCGGCTCGTGCGCCTGCTGAGCCAGGCGACCGGCCTCGCGCCGGAGGCCTGCGCGCCTGTGCTCGCCGACGCCGGCGGGGAGGTGCAGGTCGCGCTGGTCATGCTGCTGGCGGGGGTGGACGCCGCGGCGGCGCGCGGCGCGCTCGCCGGGGAAGACGGCGTCCGCGGAGCCCTCGGGCGTCTCGGCGCCGCCCCGCCGAGGTAGTACCGGAACCCGCGAGGTAGTACCGGAACCCGCGAGGTAGTACCCGAACCCGCGAGGTAGTACGAATTCTCGTGAGGTAGTCCCTGAGTGCGCGAGGTAGTCCAGGCAATATGGACAAGTCGTGCATTCTCGGTACTACCTCGGCCCGGTTCGTACTACCTCGGCGGTAGCTGTACTACCTCGGCGCGATGGGTACTACCTCGCGGGGGTGGGGCGGGCGCCGAAGACGGCGGTGCCGACGCGGACGACGGTCGCGCCCTCGGCGACGGCGAGCTCGAGGTCGCCGGTCATGCCCATGGAGAGCTCGCGGGCGTCGCCCGTCCCCGGAGCCCCGCTGGCGAGCACGGCGTCGCGGACCGCGCGCAGCCGGGCGAAGCCGGCACGCACGAGCGCCTCGTCGCGACGCTCCCCCAGGCGGGCGCCGATCGTCATGAACCCCGTCAGGCGCAGCCCCGGCAGGGCCGCGACGTCGAGCGCGAGCGCCGCCGCGTCGTCGGGCGCGACGCCGGACTTGCTCTCCTCGCCGGAGACGTTGACCTGCACGAGCACGTCCAGGGCGCGGCCGTCGCGCTCACAGCGCACCGACAGGGCGCGCGCGAGGGCGAGGGAGTCCACGGAGTCGACGGCGGCGGCGGCGCCGAGCACCTGGTTGACCTTGTTCTTCTGCAGGTGACCGATGAGGTGCGCCTCGACGCGTCCCGCGGCGACGAGGTCCGCCAGGGCCGGCGCCTTCGCGACCAGCTCCTGGACCCGGTTCTCGCCGACCAGCACCGGCCGGTCGTCGCCCTCCGCGGCGGCGAGGTCCAGCGCGGCCCGCACCCCCGCAAGCACGGTCGCGGCGTCCTGCGTCTTGGTGGCCAGCAGCACGCGGACCTCGCGCGGGTCGCGCCCCGCCGCGCGGGTGGCGGCCGCGACGCGGTCGTGGACGGCGGCCAGGCGTGCGGGGATCCCGGGACACTCGGTGGGCATGGTGGCCAGTCTACGAACGCCGTCGGCGGTCGTGGGACGCGACGCGGGTCGCGCCGGACCAGGGTCGCGTCAGGGGGTTCCCGGGTGGTGCCGCGCTCGCGCGGCGGGCGAGGATGGTCGGGTGAAAGCCCTGCTCAACATCATCTGGCTCGTCTTCGGCGGCTTCTGGCTCGCGCTCGGCTACGCCGCGGCGGGCATCCTGTGCTGCATCACGATCGTCGCGATCCCGTGGGGCATCGCGTCGTTCCGCATCGCGGGCTACGCGCTGTGGCCGTTCGGCCGCACGGTCGTCGACAAGCCGGGCGCCGGCGGCTGGTCGGTGCTGGGCAACATCATCTGGATCGTCTTCGCCGGCATCTGGCTCACCATCGGGCACATCACGACGGCGGTCGCCCAGGCGATCACGATCATCGGCATCCCGCTGGCGATCGCGAACCTCAAGATGATCCCGGTCTCGCTGCTGCCGCTCGGCAAGGACATCGTGCCCAGCGACGCCCGGTACCCGACGTACCAGCACTGACCCGTCGGCGACCGGCCTCACGGGCGGCCGATCGGCGCCGCCGTCCCGCCCGTGAGGCGCAGCAGGTCGTCGGGGGCGAGCGACACGTCCAGCCCGCGCCGTCCGCCGGACACGTAGACGACGTCGAAGCCCGTCGCGGACTCGTCGAGCACGGTCGCGTGCCGCTGCTTCTGCCCGATCGGCGAGATGCCGCCCACCACGTAACCGGTGGCGCGCTGCGCCGCCGCCGGGTCCGCCATCGCGGCCCGCTTGCCGCCGACGGCGCGGGCCAGCGCCTTGAGGTCGAGGCTGCCGTCCACCGGCACGATGCCGACCACGAGCCGTCCGTCGACGTCCGCCAGGAGCGTCTTGAAGACCTGCGCGGGGTCGGCGCCGAGCGCCTCGGCCGCCTCCAGGCCGTAGCTCAGGTCCGACGCCGGGTCGTGGTCGTAGGTGTGCAGCCCGTAGGCGACGCCGGCCCGGTCCAGCGCGACGACGGCCGGCGTCCCGTGCGAGGCGTGCGGCTTCTTCTTCGACACGCCGCCGATTGTGCCTGAGTAGGGTGGTGCGGTGCTCCTCCTTCTCGTCCTCGCGATCCTGGGGGGAGGGGCACTCCAACGGGTCACCGGCATGGGCTTCGGGCTCGTCGCCGGCCCGTTCATCGTGCTCCTGGTGGGCCCGCTCGAGGGCGTGCTGTTCGTGAACCTGGCCGGCGCGATCGCGTCCGCGCTCATCCTGGGACGCGTCGCGCGGGACGTGGACTGGCGACGCTACGCCTGGCTCGCCGTCACGTCGGTGGTCGTCATGGTCCCCGCCGCCCTGCTGCTGCGCGACGCGAGCCGCGCGGCGCTCGAGGTCGCCGTCGGGGCCCTCGTCGTCGTCGCGATGACGCTGGCCGTCGTCACGACCCGCCTGCGCCGCGGCGGCCGCCACCCCGTCCGGCCCGAGGCGCGCGCCCCGCTGGTCGTGACCGGCGTCGCGAGCGGGGTCGGGAGCGTGGCCGCGGGCATCGGCGGCCCGCCCGTGGCGATCTACTCCGTGCTCAGCGGCTGGGACCCGCGCGGCTTCGCGGCGACGGCGCAGCCGTTCTTCGCGACCAACGCGCTCGCCGCGCTGGTCGCCAAGCTCACGCTCACCGACGCGTCCTTCCCGCCCTTCTCCGCCTGGCAGTGGCTCGTCGTCCTGGCCGCGATCGTGGCGGGGCTCGTCGTCGGCGACTGGCTCACCCCGCGCGTCCCCGCGGTCGCGGTCCGGCGCGGGCTGATCGTGCTCGCGTACGTCGGGGGCGTCGCGACCCTCGCCCAGGGGCTCGCGCACCTCGGCTGAGGCGGGGTGGGCTCAGACCGGCCGGTCGCCCTCGTCACGACGCGGGACGTCGGCGGACCCGTCCGCCGGGCCGTCCGCGCGGTGCTCGGGAGCGTGCCGCCCAGGCGTACCCGGTGCGTCCCCTCGGTCGGGGTCCAGCTCGTCCGCGCGGCGCAGGCGCTCGTCGACGTCGGCGCGATGCTCGTCGAGGCTCGCGTCGCGGCGCCGGGCCTCCTCCTGCAGCCGGGCCGCCTCGGCGGCCTTCTGGTCGGCCTCGGCCTGGGACATCCGGGCCTCGGCGTCGAGCTTCGCGGACGCCGCCTCGCGCTCCTGCACCGTGATCCGGTCGTGCTCCGCCTGCCGGCGCAGCTCTGTGGCCTCGTCGCGCCGTTCCTCGCGCCGGCGCTCCTCGGCGGCCCGCGACCGGCGGGCGAGGGCCACGGCGACGAGCACGAGCAGCAGCACGACGACGACGGCGACGACGATCCAGACGATGGTCGTGGTGTCCATGGCGGACTCCTGACGTCGGGGGCGCCGGGGGCGGCACCCTGGATCGATCACACGACCGACCCCGGATGCTTGCAACCCCCGCGGACGCTCAGATCCGGCCGACGTCCACCACGGTGAGCGCGACGGCCCCGGCCTCGTCGCTGGCCGCCAGGTCGACGACGGCGGTGACCGCCCAGTCGTGGTCGCCGTCGGCGTCGTCGAGCACCTGCCGCACCCACCACGTGCCGGCGGGCACCTCGGCCACCTCGACGCCGTCGCGGGTGGTCGTGGTCGCGCCGCCGGGCAGCTCGGCGCCCGGCTCGAGGATGGTCAGCAGCCCGGCCGCGCGGGCGGCGGGGCCGATGCCGACGGCGTCGTCGCCCTGCGCCTCGAACAGGGGGTCGAGCGCGGCGGCCCAGGCGTCGCCGTCCCAGCCGTGCGCGCCGTCGAGCGCCCCGAGCCCGTCGTAGTCCTCGCGGGCAGCGAGCTCGACGCGGCGGAAGGTCGCGTTGCGGACGAGGCGGCGGAACGCGCGCGGGTTGCCGGTGACGGGCCGCGCGGGCGCCTCCGCGCCCGCCTCGGCGAGCTCGCCCTCGACGACGAGGTCGGCGTCGTCGTCGACCGGGTTCTGCAGCCGCTCCCACTCGTCCAGCAGCGAGGAGTCGACGCCGCGCACCAGCTCGCCGAGCCACTCGACGACCTCCTGCACCTCCTCGGTGCGGTGCTCCTCCGGCACCACCTGGCGCAGCGCGCGGTAGGCGTCGGCGAGATAGCGCAGCACGACGCCCTCGGTGCGCTCCAGCCCGTACACGCTGACCAGCTCGGCGAACGTCATGGCCTGCTCGAGCATGTCGCGCACCACGGACTTGGGCGCGAGCTCGGCGTCGGCCACCCACGGGTTCGACCGCTTGTACGTGGCGAACGCGGGCTCGAGCAGGTCCGCGAGCGGCCGCGGCCACGTGACGTCCTCGAGCGCCTCCATGCGCTCCTCGTACTCCATGCCCTCGGCCTTCATCGCCGCGACGGCCTCGCCCTTCGCCTTGGACTGCTGGGCGTAGAGGATCTGGCGCGGGTCGTCGAGGGTCGCCTCGATGACGGAGACGACGTCGAGCACGTGCGTCGGGCTCTCGGTGTCCAGGAGGTCCATGGCCGCGAGCGCGAACGGCGACAGCGGTGCGTTGAGCGCGAAGTCGCGCGGCAGGTCGACGACGAGCCGCACGCTGGGCCGGTACCCGGCCGGGCGCGACGGGTCGGGCACGCGGATCTTCTCCACCACGCCCGCGACGCGCAGCGACCGGTAGATGCGGAACGTCTGGCGCACGTGCTTCGCCTGCTGCGCCTCGGTGTCGTGGTTGGCGGTGAGCAGGTGGCGCATGGCCTCGACGGGGTCGCCGTCCGAGCCCGCGGAGTCCCGCGCCAGCACGTTGAGCACCATGGCGTGGTTGACGTGGAACTGGCTGGTCAGGGGCTCGGGGTCGGCGTCGCGCAGCCGCTCGAACGTGGAGTCCGTCCAGTTCACGGCGCCGGCGGGCGCCTTCTTGCGCACCACCTTCTTGAGCTTCTTCGGGTCGTCGCCGGCCTTGGCGAGCAGCTTGCGGTTCTCGATGACGTGCTCGGGCGCCATGACGAGCACCTCGCCCACGGTGTCGAAGCCCGCGCGACCGGCGCGGCCGGAGATCTGGTGGAACTCGCGTGCGGTGAGGTGGCGCATGCGCTCGCCGTCGTACTTCACGAGCGACGTCAGGAGGACGGTGCGGATCGGCACGTTGATGCCCACGCCGAGGGTGTCGGTGCCGCAGACCACCTTGAGCAGGCCGCGCTGCGTGAGCCGCTCCACGAGGCGGCGGTACTTCGGCAGCATCCCGGCGTGGTGCACGCCGATGCCCGCGCGCAGGAACTTGCTCAGCGTCTTGCCGAAGCCCGTGCCGAACCGGAACGCGCCGATCTCGGCCGCGATCGCGGCCTTCTCGTCCTTGGAGGCGACGCTCGTGGAGAGGAGCGCCTGGGCGCGCTCGACGGCGTCCTTCTGCGTGAAGTGCACGACGTAGACGGGGGCGCGGTGCGTCGTGACGAGCTCTGCGATGACGTCGGTCAGCGGCTCGACGACGTAGGAGAACGTCAGCGGCACCGGGCGCTCGGCACCCGCGACCTCCGCGACGGGGCGGCCGCTGCGCTCCTCGAGGTCCTCGCGCAGCCGGGTGGTGTCGCCGAGGGTGGCGGACATCAGCAGGAACTGCGTGCGCGGCAGCTCCAGCAGCGGCACCTGCCACGCCCAGCCGCGCTGCCGGTCGCCGTAGAAGTGGAACTCGTCCATGACGACCTGGGCGATGGCGTCGTCGTCGGCCGTGCCGTCCGCGCCGACGCCGTCGTCGTCGGCCCGGCGCCGCAGGGCGAGGTTGGCGAGGATCTCCGCGGTGCAGCAGATGATCGGGGCGTCGGCGTTGACCGCGGAGTCGCCGGTCATCATGCCGACGTTGCGCGACCCGAACGCGGCGACGAGGTCGAAGAACTTCTCGCTCACCAGCGCCTTGAGCGGCGCGGTGTAGAACGTGCGCCCGCCGCGGCCCGACCGGCGGTTCGCGAGCGCCGCGAACTGCGCGCCCATCGCGACCATCGACTTGCCCGACCCCGTGGGCGTGGCCAGCACCACGTGCGAGCCCGTCATGAGCTCGAGCAGCGCCTCCTCCTGGTGCGGGTACAGCGGCCGGCCCGTGCCGGTGGCCCACTCGCCGAACCCCTCGAAGAGGACGTCGGGGTCCGGCGCGCCGCCCGTCGGGGCGGGCAGGTACGGCAGCAGCGTGCCGGCGGGGCGGGGGGCGGCGTCGGGGGAGCTGGGGGAAGTCATGGTGCGGACATTCTCCCAGGCCCGCCGAGCCGTCGTCCCCGGCCGCGCCGGCACGCTGTCGTCGGGCGGGGTCAGCAGGCGCCGAGGTCGGTCCAGACCGCCCACTGGCCGGCGGAGGAGGACGGGGTGTCGCCCTGTGTCCACCACTTGGCCTGGTACGCGCGGCCCTCGTAGGACACCTTCGTGCCACCCGTGTAGGCGGACGACGGGTTCCAGGCCGCGTCCTCGCAGTCGCCCGGCTCGACCGGCGGGTCGGTCGGGTCCACCGGCGGGTCGGTCGGCTCGACCGTCCCGCCCTCGCCGACGGTCACGTCGACGCAGGCGTAGAACGCGTTGACGGTGTCGGCCACGTTCCAGCGGGCGAGGATGGTGTGGTCGCCCTGAGGCAGGTTCTCGAGCGTGTGGCTCACGACGGCGTCGGGATTGGCGCCCTTGTCGTCGAACGTACGGTGCAGGGTGCCGTCGACGAAGTACTCCCACGTCGAGGTGGCGTGCTGCGCGGTGAGCTTCCACTTCATCGTGACGCTGTTGCCGATCTTCGTGCGGGGCCAGGGCTTCGACTCGTCGTCGAGGATGGCGAAGCCGCTGCCGCCGGAGCACTGCGTGGAGCCCTTGGGGGCCTCGACGCTCTGCGGCTCGTACTTGATGCTGCCGCAGTCGAAGGGCAGGGAACCGCCGGCGCACAGGTCCTGGCGGCTCGGCGGGTTGGTCACCCAGCCGTGGGCGGACGCGGCGGGCGCGGCGGCGAGCGGAGCCAGGAGCGCGGCGAGCCCGACGGCCGCGGTGACGAGAGTGGGACGAAGACGCATCGTTGCTCTTCTCCTGTGTTCGTGAGGAAACTGGACAAATTCGACGCTACGACGTCGGTCCGGACCGCACATCAGGGGAACCGCGTCATCTGAACGTGATCTGCCCGGCCGGTCGTACGGGGTTACCCGTAGGACGGACCGGCGTCAGCCGAGGTCCCACAGGTGTCGGTAGAAGGCGATGCGCCCGGCGTCGGGCGCGATGCCGTAGCCCTCGAAGAAGGCGGGCTCGTGACCGTCGCCGTAGTTCCACTCCAGGCTGTAGCTGGCCACCGCGAGGTCGGCCCAGCGGTCCGCGACGCCGAGCGCGTCGAGATCGACGTGGGCGGTCCAGCGACCGCCGTCGTCCAGGAGGGTGTTGGGGGCGCACGGGTCCCCGTGGCACACGACCAGCCGGTCGACGGCGGGCACGTCGCCGACCCGGGCGCGGGCGTCGGGGGACAGGCGCGCCGTCCGGTCGGCGACGCCCCACGAGAAGGGGCAGTCGTCGACCGGGAGCGCGTCGTGCAGCGCCCGCAGACCGGCGCCGATCGCGCGCGCCGCCGTGTCCGGGTGCGCGAGCCAGCGCGGGTCGACCGCCGACCGGCCCGGGATGCCCGCGGTCAGCAGCCAGGCGCCCGCGCCGTCGGCGCCGCGGTCGAGCACCCGCGGCACGGGGGTGAAGCGGCCCGCCCAGGCGAGGCGCTCGGCCTCGGCGTCGAGGTCCAGCTCGGGCGTGCCGGCGGGGACCCACTTGACGTAGCGCTCGGCGCCCGAGGCCCCCGTCAGCCGGAACGTGAGGCCGCCGAGCTCGTTGCGCCACACGGGCACGACGTCGTCGTCGCCGGCGAGCAGGCGCACCCGCTCGGGCACGACGACGGGCTCGGACGGGGCGGCGGCGAGGGCGCGGGACATGCCCAGATCGTCACATCTCCGCGCCGCGACGGGCTACGGCATTCCCGTCGGCTCGATCGTCGGGCGCGGCGCGGCCGCCGGTTCGATCGCGGGTGGCGTGCGACGGGTCGCGGCCTCGCCCTGCTGCACGACGACGACCCCGGCCAGCACCAGCAGCCCGCCGACGAGCTGCACGGGGCGCGGCAGCTCGCCCAGGAACACCCACGCGAAGAACACGGCGCTGACCACCTCGAGCAGCCCGACGAACGACGCCGGCCGCGCGCCGAGGCGCCGCCCCGCGCCGACGCCGGTGACGTAGGCGACGCCGGCCGTCACCACCCCCAGCGCGGCGAGCACCGCCCACGCGGGCACGACGGCGTCGGCGAGGGCGACCGGGTCTGCCGACGCGGTGAGCGGCATGACGCCGACGGCGCCGAGCAGGCCGAGGAGGACGGCGCCGACCACGAGCCCGCCCGCCGCGAGGCTCAGGGGCGGCAGCCCGGTGTCGGTGCGGGCATTGAGCAGGAAGTAGGCGGAGACGCCCACCATGGCCCCGAGCGCCCAGGCCACGCCGACGGGGTCGAGCCGGGCGCCGGCGAGGTCGAGCACCAGGACGAGGCCCGCGGCGGCGACCGCGATGCCGGCGAGCGTCGTCCGTCCGGGCCGCTGCCCGTGCCGCAGCCACAGCCACGCGACGACGGCGGCGGGGGAGGAGTACTCGATGAGCAGCGCGGGGCCCACCTGCATGTGCTGCACGGCGGCGAAGTAGCAGAACTGCGTGGCGGCGACGCCGAGCGCGCCGTAGGCGAGCAGCAGCCGCAGGTTGCGGCGCACGGGGGACCAGTCGCCGCGCAGGGCGACGACGCCGAACGGCAGGACGACGACCGCCCCGACCGCGACGCGCACCAGGACGACGGCGCCCGGGCTCCACCCGGTGGCGAAGAGGCCGGCGGCGAGCGGGCCCGAGAGGCTGAACGTGATGGCGGAGACGACCGCGAGGGAGAGGCCCGCGCCGAGGCCGGTGCGCGCCGTCGCGCCGGTGTCATGCGTCATTCTTGCCATGGCTCATGACGCTACGACCGGGTGGAGTAACGTGTCAATATGCCGTTCGCTCATGACACCGTGGCTGAGCTCCGGTCGGCCGTCGCCCTCGTGAACTCCGGCGAGCCGCCCGAGACGCTCGGGACCACGGCCGACCTCGACGCCTTCTTCCGCGAGCACGAGTACACCGGTCGTCACGACGGCACCGCGGAGGAGCTCGACCAGGTGCGCGCGCTGCGCCCCCGCCTGCGCGCCCTCCTCCTCGCCGAGCGCGACGAGGCCGCCGGGCTGGTCAACGAGCTGCTCACGGGCGTGCCTGTCCATCCGCGCCTGGTACGGCACTCCGGGGAGGACTGGCACGTGCACGCGACCGCCGACGACGCCCCGCTCGCCACCCGGATCGTCGTCGAGACCGCCATGGCGATGATCGACCTCATCCGCGACGACGAGCTCTCCCGCCTCGCCGTGTGCGCCGACGCCGACTGCCAGGGGCTGGTGCTGGACCTGTCGCGCAACCGCTCGCGGCGCTACTGCTCCACCGCGTGCACCAACCGCAACGCGCAGGCCGCGCTGCGGGCGCGTCGCTCCGGCTGACGGCCCGGGCACGCCGTCGACGTCTCCGGCCGACGTATCTGGAGGTGAGCGCCGCGCTCCCTCCCCCGCGAGGGCGCCGGGCTTTCCCGGGGCGACGACCCGCCCGGCCCGGCCCCACGAAGGAGGCGGCGATGTCCGTCACGACGAGCAAGGCCCTCGACCCCTGGCCGGTCGTCCGTCCCGGTGACCGGTTCCACCCCGTCGGCGCGCTGCAGCACCTGCTCAACGAGCACGGCCACGACCTCGAGGTGGACGAGACGTTCGGCCCGCTCACCGAGGCCGCCGTCCGCACCACCCAGCGCGACTTCGGCCTCGAGGTCGACGGCGTCGTCGGGCCCAGGACCTGGGGCGCGATCGTCGTCACCGTGCGACTCGGGAGCCGTGGCCACGCCGTCCGCGGGGCGCAGTCCGAGCTCGACGTCCGCGCGGAGCTCGACCTCGCGGTCGACGGGGTCTTCGGGCCGAAGACGGAGAGCGCGGTGCGCGGGTTCCAGCGCGCGCTGTCGGCGTTCGGCGTCCTGGTCGACGGCGTCGTCGGGCCCGTGACCTGGCGTGCGCTGGTCAGCGGGATGGTGTCCGACTGACACCCGCCAGGAGCGCGTCGCAGACGTCGACCAGGCGGGCGCGCAGCTCCTGGCCGCGCGCGGCGAACCCGCGCTGGCGGCGCACGTACTCCGCCTTGCCCTCCGCCGTCTCGATCGGCACGGCATCGACGCCGTACGACGAGACGTCGTAGGGGGCGGCGGCCATGTCGGTGTACCGGATGTCGCGGGCGAGCTCGAAGGCGTCCAGCAGCAGGTCGCCGGGTGCCGCGGGCCCGAGCTTGAGCGCCCACTTGTAGAGGTCCATCCCGGCGTGCAGGCACCCCGGCTGCTCCATGGCCGGCTGGCGCTCGCGGGTGGGGCGCAGCTGGTTGCGCTCCGAGGCCTCGGGCGTGAAGAACCGGTAGGCGTCGAAGTGCGAGCAGCCGATGCGGTGCGACTCGACGACGGCGTCCGTGCCGTCGTGGCCCAGCCGCAGCGGCAGCGGGTGGCGGTGGTCGCGACCCGCGGTGCGGTCGCGGTAGACCATCGCCCACTCGTGCAGGCCGAAGCAGCCGAACGTCCCGGGCCGCCCGGCGGTGGCCGACACGAGCGCGCGGACGTAGCGGACGGTGTCGCCGCGGTCGGCGACGAAGGCGTCGACGTCGAGCGTCGCCCCCGTGCCGCACGCACCGCTCTCCTCGCCCGGGAGCGCCGTCTCGCGGTACCAGCGCCACCCGGCGTGCTCGGCCGCGTCCGCGAGGACCACGCCCGGGCCCGGGTGCCACCGGCGCAGGTGGCTCACGCGCGTGGGGTAGTAGGTGAACAGGAAGTCCTCGATCGCGTGCTCCGCGCCGCGGTCGCGGGCCTCGCGCCACACCGCAGTCAGCGCGTCCGCGCGGGCGGCGTGCGCGGCGGCCCGCGGCTCCCAGGCGTCGCGCGGCACGACGGCGTCGGCGGGGCCCGCCGGGTCGTCGAGGATGGTTGCGCGCATCCCACCAGGGTACGAGCGCGGCGAACACGCCCCCGCCCGGACTAGCGTGTGAGTCGTGCCGCACACCTACGAGTTCCGCCAGGTCGACGTCTTCGCCACGGGCCCCCTCACCGGCAACCCGGTGGCCGTGGTGCACGACGCCGACGACCTCGACGACGCGCAGATGGCCGCCTTCGCGCGGTGGACCAACCTGTCCGAGACCACGTTCCTGCTGCGCCCCACCACGCCCGACGCCGACTACCGGCTGCGGATCTGGACGCCCGGCGGCGAGCTGCCGTTCGCCGGCCACCCCACGCTCGGCACCGCGCACGCGTGGCTCGAGGCCGGCGGGGTGCCCCGCTCCGCGGAGCAGGTGGTCCAGGAGTGCGGCGTCGGGCTCGTCACCGTCCGGCGCGACACCGACGCCAGCGGCGACCGGCTCGCGTTCGCCGCGCCGCCCCTGCGGCGCTCCGGCCCGGTGGCGCCGGAGGACCTCGCGCAGCTCGCGCGCGGCCTGCGCGTGAGCGTGGCGGACATCGAGGACGCGGCGTGGGTCGACAACGGCCCCGGCTGGGTCGCGGCCCGCCTGCGCGACGCCGCGGCAGTGCTCGCCGTCGAGCCGGACCTCGCCGCGTTCGGCGGCCTGAAGATCGGCGTCGTCGGCACCTACGCGCCGGGGGAGTCGGACGCCGCCGTCGAGGTGCGCGCCTTCGTCCCCGACATCGGCGTCGCGGAGGACCCGGTCACCGGCAGCCTCAACGCCGGGCTGGGGCAGTGGCTGGCGGGCGGCCTGCTGCCCGCGTCGTACGTCGCCTCGCAGGGCACCGCCCTCGGTCGCCGCGGGCGCGTGCTCGTGCGCCGCGACGCCGCCGGCGAGGTGTGGGTCGGGGGCGCGGCCGTCACGACGATCGCGGGCACCGTGACGCTCTGAGGTCGGAGCGGCCGGCGCGTCAGACCCGGCGGAACGGGGCGAGCGTGGCCCGCACCTGCTCGGCGGCGCCCCAGTCGTCGTCGAACTGCGCGACGACGGCGAGGTGCTGGCGCAGCTGCAGGATCGGCATGCGGTCGCGCCACGCGCGATCGAGGCCGGTGAGCTCGGCGTAGAGATCGAAGAACCCGCGGGACTCGGGCGGCGGCGCCGTCGTCCAGAGGTGGGCCAGGTCGACCTCGGCCCACGTGTAGGACACGGCGGGGTCGATCAGCGCGGGCCGCCCGTCGGCGGTCGCGAGGACGTTCTGCGCCCACAGGTCGCCGTGCGTCAGGCACGCGGGGCGGTCCGGGAGCAGCTCGGGGAGCCGGGCGCACAGGTGCTCCAGGGCCGTCCGGTCCGCGGGACCCAGGGCGGCGTCGACCCGCGGCTCGCCCAGCCACCGCAGCAGGCGGCTCCGCGCGAAGAAGGCGAACCCGTCGTCCTCCCAGGTGTTGTCCTGCCGGCGGCGGCCCAGCCAGTTGTCCCGGTGCCAGCCGAAGCGGTCGTGGGTCGTGGCGTGCAGCTCGGCGAGCGTGTGCGCGAGCCGCTCCCAGAACGCTTCGTCCCGGGGGCGTGGGTACAGCACCTCGAGGACGAGCAGGCCCGGGTCGGCGAGGATCACCGCCGGCGTGACGACGCCGCCGAGCTCCCGCAGCGCCGTCAGGCCCTCGGCCTCGGCGGCGAAGGCGTCGTCGGACGGGGCCTCCTCGAACCCCTTGACGAACACCGCGGTGCCGTCGGCACGCCGCGCCAGGGCGGCGGTCGCGGCGAGCCCGCCGGTCGCGGGGCACAGGTGCTCCACGTCGGAGATCCCCGACGCGTGGAGGCGGGTCAGCAGCACCGTCATCGGGTCGGTCACGAGCGACTCCCTCTCTGGGCCTTCTCGGGCGGCTCCTGCGGCGGGGCGGCCAGCGCAGCGCGGTCGGCGACCGCGCCCACCGCCCGCTCCAGCGGCCCTCGTCCGAGCAGGAACCGCCACGCCGTCGCCGCGGCGAGGGTGACCAGCACCATCACGAGCAGCGGGCCGTTGGTGGTGGACCCCAGCAGGTCCCAGTGCCAGATGGCGACGATCTGCAGCGAGTACACGGTCAGCGCCATCGACCCGACCGCGGCGAGCGGGGCCAGCACCCACCGCCCGACCCGCCCGACGTACAGGCACAGGCCCACGACCGCCGCCGCGAACCCGCCCGACGCGAGCACCTCGATCGTCGTGTCGTCGTGCGGGCCGTCGAGGAAGAGCCCCGCGACGCCGGGCCACGGGTCGCCCCAGGCGAACGGCGCGCCGTCGACGGACTGCCGCGCCATGACCTGGGAGGTCAGCACGACCTCCTCCCCGCCGGCGGCGCCCACCACCGCGCCGGAGAGGAACGAGAGCGCGCCCCACGCGGCCAGCCCGCCCAGCAGGAGCCCGCGGCGCAGCCGCGGCGAGCGCAGGTCGCAGCGTCCGATCGCCATGCCCGCGAGCACGTACGCCATCCAGACGATCGCCGGGTAGTGGCCGGTGAGCACGAAGTCCGTGACGGCGCCGGAACCGTCGTGCGGCAGCCGCAGACCGGCCCGCAGCAACGCCTCCGGCCCCCAGTACGCGAGCAGCGGCCCCACCAGGGCGACCACCGCGGCGAGCGCGAGGAGGCGCGGGGGCCGCCAGCGCAGGAACGGCAGCGCGAGCGCGAAGTAGCAGGCGTAGAAGCCCAGGATGAGGGCGACGCGCGTGCCGAGGAGGTCGAGCAGCGCGACGACCACCAGCAGCAGCGCGGCGCGCACGAGCAGGCGGAGGCGGGCCCGTCGCAGCGGGTCGCCGTCGAGAAGGTGTGGCCCCCCGGTGACGATCGCGACGGAGACGCCCGCCACCAGCGCGAACAGGATCGAGGAGTGGCCGTGGGAGAGGTCGAGCAGCCACCAGGCGGGTCCGGCGTCGGGCGTCGTCACGCCCACGTGGGCGGTGAACATGCCCAGGACGGCGATCCCGCGGGCGACGTCGACGCCCGGGACGCGCCCCGGGCCGCCGGCGAGACGGCGCGTGCCGGCGCGCAGCCCGGCACGAAGACGGGAGGTCGGCGCGCCGGTGGCCGCGGTCATGGCGTGATGATGCCACCGGCGGGTGGTGCGCGTCGTCCCGGTGCGTGAGAACGCCACGGCCTGCAGGCCGCGCGGTCACTACGGTGGGAGCATGAGTGACCTCAGCGCGGAGCCCGCACCCCAGGGCGACCCCGAACCCGCCGGTGCCGACCTCAACGACGCGATCGAGGCACCCAGCACCCACCACACGGTGCCCAGCAAGGAGTCCGAGTCGTACACGCACGGGCACCACGAGTCCGTGCTGCGCTCGCACCGCAGCCGCACGGCCCAGAACTCGGCCGGCTTCCTGGTGCCGCACCTGCGCGACGACATGTCCCTGCTCGACGTCGGCTGCGGCCCTGGCACGGTGACCACCGACTTCGCCCGGATCCTCGCCGGCGGCGAGGTCGTGGGCGTCGACGCCAGCCCCAAGGTGCTCGAGGCGGCGCGCGAGCACGCCGCGGCCCTCGGGTACGGCAACGTCCGCTTCCAGCAGGCGAACGCCTACGAGCTGCCGTTCGAGGACGACTCCTTCGACGTCGTGTACGCGCACCAGCTGCTGCAGCACCTGTCCGACCCGGTCGCCGCGCTGCGCGAGATGAAGCGCGTCGCGAAGCCGGGCGGGATGGTCGCGGTGCGCGACGCCGACTACGCGGGCATGGCCTGGTACCCCGAGACCCCGGGCCTGACGGAGTGGAACGAGCTGTACCACGAGGTCACGCACGCCTACGGGTTCGAGCCGGACGCCGGCCGCCGCCTCATGTCGTGGGTGCAGGAGGCGGGGCTGGACGGCATCGTGCCCTCCGCGTCGTCGTGGTGCTACGCCACCCCGACCGACCGGCAGTGGTGGGGCGAGCTGTGGGCCGAGCGCTGCGTGGAGTCCAACTTCGCGGTGCAGGCCAAGGAGTCGGGCCTGGCCGACGACGTCGCGCTCGAGCAGATCGCGCAGGACTGGCAGGCGTGGGCGCAGGCGCCCGACGGCTGGTTCGCCATCCTGCACGGCGAGGTGCTCGCCCGCGCCTGACGGTGCGGCTGACGGTGCCGCGCACGCGCCCCGCGTAACCTGGGCGCGTGCGCATCGCGAGATTCACCACCGGAGACGACCCCCGCTTCGCCCTCGTCCAGCAGGAGGGCGACAAGACGTTCCTCGCCGTCCTCGGCGGCGACCCGCTCTACATGCCGGCGATGCCGACGGGGGAGCGGATCGAGCTGGGCGACGGCGTCCGGCTGCTCGCCCCGGTGATCCCGCGCTCCAAGGTGGTCGCCGTCGGCAAGAACTACGCCGACCACGCCAAGGAGATGGGCGGCGAGGTGCCGGCCACGCCGCTGCTGTTCTTCAAGCCCAACACCGCCGTCGTCGGGCCCGACGACCCGGTGGTGCTGCCCGAGTTCACGCGCGAGGTCAGCTACGAGGCCGAGCTCGCCGTCGTCATCTCCAAGGTGTGCAAGGACGTCGAGCCGGAGAACGTGCGCTCCTACGTGCTCGGCTACACCGTCGCCAACGACGTCACCGCCCGCGACGCGCAGCGCACCGACGGCCAGTGGGCGCGAGCCAAGGGCTTCGACACCTCCTGCCCGCTCGGCCCGTGGATCGACACGGACCTGAACCCCGAGGACGTCGCCGTGCGGTCCCGCGTCAACGGCGAGCTCAAGCAGGACGGCCGTACCGCGGACATGGTCTTCGACGTGCCGTTCCTCGTGTCGTACATCAGCAAGGCGATGACCCTGCTGCCCGGGGACGTCATCCTCACCGGCACGCCGGCGGGGGTGGGCCGCATCGACCACGGCGACCGCGTGGAGTGCGAGGTCGAGGGCATCGGCGTCCTCGCCAACCCCGTGTTCCGGCGTGACTGAGACGCCGCTGCGCGACGACGCACGGTCGGTGCTGCGGCGGATGCCCGCCGCCGACGCCGGGCAGTCCGCGCTGCGCGACCGGTTCGTCGCGCACCTCGACGCGCACCCCGACGGCGTGCTGCGCGCGTGCCGCCCGGACCACGTCACCGCGTCCACGGTGGTGCTGTCGGGCGACGCCTCGCGCGTGCTGCTGACCCTGCACGCGAAGGCGGGCCGCTGGTTCCAGCTCGGCGGGCACGCCGAGCCCGACGACGCCACGCTGGCCGCGGCTGCCCGCCGCGAGGCCGTCGAGGAGTCCGGGGTGGAGGTCGACCTCGACCCGGTGCCCGTGCACCTCGACGAGCACGCCGTGCCGTTCTGCGGGCCGGGCGGCGACGCGCACCACCTGGACGTGCGCTTCGTCGCCGTCGCGCCCGACGGCGCACGGCACGCCGTGAGCGACGAGTCGCTGGACGTGCGGTGGTGGCCCGTCGACGACCTGCCGAACCCGGACCTCGCCGAGCCGGTGGCGCTCGCTGTCGCACGGGTACGGGGCGCCTGACACCGACCGTCCGACGGCCCGCGGCGGGACAACTACGCTGGACCCCGTGATCCCCGCTGCCGGCTCCTCCGACGTCCGTGTCCGCTTCGCCCCGTCCCCGACGGGCATGTTCCACGTGGGCGGTGCCCGCTCCGCCCTGTTCAACTGGGCGGTCGCCAAGCAGCAGGGCGGCACGTTCGTGCTGCGGGTCGAGGACACCGACGCCGCGCGCAACAAGCCCGAGTGGGTGGACGGCATCCTGAACGCTCTCGCGGCGCTCGGCATGCACGCCGAGGACCCGACGTTCGAGGGACCGTACTTCCAGTCGCAGAACGTCGAGAAGCACCGCGAGGCGTCGGCCCGCCTGTACGAGGCCGGCCGCGCGTACTACTGCGACTGCTCCCGCGACGACGTCGCCGCCCGCACCGGCAACGCGCACTCCGGCTACGACGGCTTCTGCCGCGACCGCGGCCTCACCTACGAGCCGGGCCGGGCGCTGCGCTTCCGCACCCCCGACGACCGCGAGACCCAGGTCGTCGACCTCATCCGCGGCAACCCGACGTTCCCGAACTCCGCGATGGAGGACTTCGTCGTCGCGCGCGGGGACGGCTCGCCCGTCTTCCTGCTCGCGAACGTCGTGGACGACCTCGACGAGGGCATCACCCACGTCATCCGCGGCGAGGAGCACCTGCCGAACACGCCCAAGCAGCAGCTGCTGTGGGAGGCGCTCGGCGCGCAGCCGCCGACGTGGGCGCACCTGCCGGTGATCGTGAACGAGAAGCGCCAGAAGCTCTCCAAGCGCCGGGACAAGGTCGCGCTCGAGGACTACCTCGCCGAGGGCTACCTGCCCGACGCGATGGTCAACTACCTCATGCTGCTCGGCTGGGCGCCCGGCAACGACGAGGAGATCCTCCCGTTCGACGAGCTGGTCGAGCGGTTCCGCATCGAGGACGTCAACAGCGCCTCGGCGTTCTTCGACGTCAAGAAGCTGCTGTCGTTCAACGGCGAGTACATCCGGAAGATGTCGGTCGAGGACTTCGTCGCCGCCGTCGACCCGTGGCTGCACGCCCCCAAGGCGCCCTGGACCGAGGAGCAGTACGACGCCGCCGCGTTCGGACGCGTCGCTCCGCTCGCCCAGTCGCGCGTCGCCCTGCTGGCGGACATCACCGACAACGTGGACTTCCTCTTCCTCGACGAGCCGGTCGACGACGAGCGCTCGTGGGCCAAGGCGATGAAGGACGGCGCCGCCGAGCTGCTCGCCGACGCCCGCGCGGCGCTCGCGGACCTCGCGACGTGGGAGGCGGAGCCGCTCAAGGACCTCGTCACGGCGGTGGGAGAGAAGCACGGGCTCAAGCTCGGCAAGGCGCAGGCGCCGGTGCGCGTCGCCGTCACGGGCCGCACGATCGGCCTGCCGCTGTTCGAGTCGCTCGAGGTGCTCGGCCGCGAACGGACCCTCGCCCGCGTCGACGCCGCGCTGGCGAAGCTGTGAGGGTCGACGGCGTCCTGCTCGACGTCGACGACACGCTCGTCGACACCAAGGGCGGGTTCGCCCAGGCTCTCACCGCGGTCGCCGTCGAGTACCTGCCGCACGTGCCGGCGGACCGCTACCCCGAGCTGCTGGCGCACTGGCGCACCGACCCGGGCGGCTACTACAAGCGCTTCACGCGCGGCGAGACCGACGCCCTCACCCAGCGCCGGCTGCGCGCCGACCTCCTGCACCGCACCTTCGGCGGCGAGCCGGTCACGGAGGACTCCTTCGCCGACTGGGACGCCCTGTTCTGGGGCACGTTCGAGCGGTCGTGGGCGCCGTTCGACGACTCCGCGGCCGCCCTCGACGCACTGCGTGCCGCCGGCGTGCGGATCGGCGTCGTGACGAACGCGTACACGGAGCTCCAGGAGCGCAAGCTGCGCGCCGCCGGCCTCGAGGGCGTCCCCGTGCTCGTGGGCGTGGACACGCTCGGCTACGGCAAGCCGCACCCCGACGTCTTCGTCGAGGGCGCCCGCCGCCTCGGCACCGACGTCGCGCGCACCGCGTACGTCGGCGACGAGCCCACGACGGACGCCCGCGCCGCTCGCGACGCCGGCCTCGTCGGCGTCTGGCTGGACCGGCCCGGTGCCCGCCGCGACGACGAGCACCACGTGGACGCCGACGCCCTGCGCGCCGACGGCATCGTCGTGCTGCCCGGGCTCGCCGGGCTGCCCGCCGCCCTCGGCCTCTGACCAGCTCGCTCAGAGGGCGAGCAGCAGGACGGCGGCGAGCGCGATCCCCGTGACGACGACGGTGCCCAGGGCGCCGAGCAGCAGCGGACGGCGGGCGGTGCGCGCCAGGCGCGGGACGTCGACGCCGGTGCCGAGGGCGAACATCGCGGCGACGAACAGGACCGTCGTGAGCTGCTGGGCGGTGTCGGTGACGACGTCGGGCAGCAGTCCCGTGCTGCGGACCAGCACCGCGACGAGGAAGCCCAGCACGAAGCCGGGGACGAGCGGGGCGCGTCGGCCGCGGGCCGTCGTGCCGCCCTCGGGGGACTCGGGCACGAGGTCGTCCCCGGGCGCGGCGGTGAGCGCCGCGCGCCGCGAGAGCAGCGCGCCGGCGCCGGCGACCAGGGGCGCGAGCAGCACCACGCGGGCCAGCTTGGTGACGGTCGCGGTGGCCAGCGCGGCGGCCGAGACGGTGCCCGCGGCGGCGACCACCTGGGCCACCTCCTGGACGCTCGCGCCGATCCAGAGCCCCGCCTGGTGGTCGTCGAGCCCGATCGCCCCGGCGAGGGCGGGCAGGACGAAGATCGCGACCGTCCCGTAGACGGTGACGAGGGCGAGCGCGGCGGCCACGTCGTCCCGCAGCCGGGCGGGCGCAGATCCCGCGCGCGGGTCGCGCTCGAGCACGCTCGTCATCGCGGAGACCGCCGCGGCGCCGCAGATCGAGAACCCGGTGGCGACGAGCAGCGCGGTGGCGCGGGGCACCCGCAGCAGCCGGCCGAGGCCGAGGATCGCCGCGAACGTCCCCGTCACGGTGATCACCACGACGGCGATCCCGCGCCAGCCGAGCGCGAGGACGTCGGGGATCGAGAGCTGCAGGCCGAGCAGCACCACGCCGGCGCGCAGCACCGTGCGCGCCGTCCAGTCGGTGCCCGGCCCGACCTGCTCCGCGAACCTCGCGGTGCGGGCGCCCCGCGGCACGAAACGCCCCAGCGCGGAGCCGAGCACGGCGCCGGCCACGAGGGCCAGGACCAGGGGCGACAGCGCACCGTTCGTCAGCGGGGCGATGAGCCGGCTGACGCCGAGCAGGACCACGGTCGCCACGGCGGCCAGCGCGAGGCCCGGACCGAGACGGGAGGCGCCGCGGGAGGTCCGGTACGTGGTCTGGTCCACGGTCGGGGCCGAGGGCTGAGCTGGAGGCACGTGACCAGGCTCGCGACCCGCGCGACGACCCGGAAGCGCCAGGTGCCGATCGATCCATAGACTGACGCTATGGCAGAACGTCCCCCGCTGGCCGCACTCGAACTGCTGGTCGCCCTCGATGCCCACGGCTCGATCTCCGCCGCGGCCCGGGCGGCCGGCGTCTCCCAGCCCACCGCGTCCGCTGGCCTGCACCGGCTCGAGCGCCGTCTCGGCCTCGAGCTGCTGTCCCGCGGGCCGCGCGGCACGGCGCTCACCGCCGTCGGGCGCCAGGTGGCGGAGGCGGCGCGCGGCGTCGTGGACGCCACGGACCGCTTCGAGGCCGCGGCCGCCGCGCTGCGCTCCGCGCCCGTCCCCGGGTTGCGCGTGGCCGCGAGCCTCACGATCGCCGAGTACCTGGCGCCGCGCTGGCTCGCGGCGTTCGGGCGGGACGAGCGCGAGCGGACCGGAGCGGCGCCCGACGTCGAGCTCGTCGTGCGCAACTCCCGCGAGGTCATGGAGCTCGTGCTCGACGGCGCGGCCGAGCTCGGGTTCGTGGAGAGCCCGACCGTGCGACGCGGGCTGCGCTCGCGCACGGTGGCCCACGACGAGCTGGTGGCCGTCGTCGCCCCCGCGCACCCGTGGGCGCGACGACGGTCCGTCAGCCCCGCGGGCCTCGCCGCGGGGCACCTCGTGCTGCGCGAGGTCGGCTCGGGCACCCGCGACGTGCTGGAGGACGCGCTCGGCCAGGCGGGCGTCCGCCTGCCGTCCCACGTCACCGCGCTGGGCTCCACGGCGGCCGTGAAGTCCGCCGTGCGGCACGGGGACGGTGTGACGGTCCTGTCCGCGCTGACCGTGGCGGACGACGTGGCGGCAGGCCACCTGGTGACCGTCCCGATCGCCCAGCTCGACCTCTCGCGCCGCTTGCGCGTGGTGTGGCGCGACGGCGCGTCGCTGTCCGCGCCGGCGCGGAGGCTCGCCGCCGTCGCCGGCGCGCGCTGACGGACGCTCAGCGCCGCCGGGCGCGGTACGCGTGGGTGACGTACGGCAGCTCGATCTCGGCGCGACCGGCGAGGTCGGGGTGCGTGTCCTCCAGGGCGTCGACCTCGGCCAGGCGCGCCTCGCGCTCGGCCTCCGGGAGCCTCAGCAGATAGCTGCGCGTCCCCGCGAGCGCGCGCAGCGCGCCGGCCGGGAGGCGGTCGACCCAGCGGAACGTGCCGGCCTCGACGGCTGTGAACCGGTCGCCGAGCTCCGTCAGGGCGTCGTGACCGGCCGCGGGCTCGAGGCGGTCGCCTCGGTGCAGGATCTCGCCGAACCGCGCGACCCAGTCGACCTCGGCGTCGCGGTCGTTCCAGACGACGCCGAGCGTGCCGCCCGGCCGCAGGACGCGGGCGATCTCCGTCGCCGCGGCGTCGGCGTCGAACCAGTGCCACGCCTGGGCGACCAGGACGGCGTCGACGGACGCGTCCGGGAGGGGGAGGTGCTCGGCGGCGCCCTGGCGGGTGGCGACGCCCGGCAGGCGCGCGGAGAGCTCGGCGAGCATGGGCAGCGACGGGTCGACGGCGACGACGTCCGTGCCCGCCCCGGCGAGGTCGACGACGACCTCGGTGAGCTTGCCCGTCCCGGCGGCGAGGTCGAGGACCCGCCGCGCGCCCGCGGGGAGCATCCACCCGACGGCGTCCCGCGGGTACGTGGGCCTGACCTGGGCGTACACGTCGGCGTCCCGGTCGAACGAGGCCGCGCGGTCGGCGTGGTCGTGCGGGTCGTGCCCGGCGGAGGCGGGCGCGGGCGAGGGCGGCGGGGGAGTCGAGGAGGCCATGCGGGGAGCCTGCCACGGCCGTCGTCCGAGCGTGACGTACGGCACCTCGCGCGCGTTTTGGCCGACGGCCACCTGTCCGGTAATGTTTTCCGACGTTGGGCCTGACGCCGGCGCTCCGATCATGTCGGATTTGCCCGGAAGGCTCGATCCATTGGGGTATGGTGTAATTGGCAGCACGAGAGATTCTGATTCTCTTAGTCTAGGTTCGAGTCCTGGTACCCCAGCGCAGTGCTCTTCGCCCGCCTGGTGCGGTGTGTAGAGTTCTCACCGGCACGAAGGTCCTCGAGACCGTCGAGTCATAGGCCCCCATCGTCTAGCGGCCTAGGACGCCGCCCTCTCACGGCGGTAACGCGGGTTCAAATCCCGCTGGGGGTACGCAGGTCGTCCGTCTCGACGGGCGGTCGCACGGTTCAGGTCTCGACACCCGAACCAGCTCCAGGCCCCCATCGTCTAGCGGCCTAGGACGCCGCCCTCTCACGGCGGTAACGCGGGTTCAAATCCCGCTGGGGGTACACAGCAGGCATCTCACAGGCAAGGCCCGGTCCACGCGGACCGGGCCTTCGTCGTTCCACGGCTCCTGACGGAACCGGCTCAGAGGAACGGGTCGGGCACGATCGCGCCGTCGCTGCGCGGGTGGTCGTAACTCGCACCGGTGGGCTTCCAGGTCACGGGGTGCGCCCCGGCGCTGGGCTGCGCCTCGGGCGGGCGGGGCGCCGGGTTCGACGGCTGCACGGCGATCGGCTGCGTGGTGGGGCGGGGGCCCTCCGACGCCTCGCGGCCGGGCACGACGGTCGGTGCGCCGGGGGTCCCGCCGGGGGCACCGTCCGGCGGCCGCGTGGGCCCGCCGCCCAGATCGTCGTCGTCGTCCAGGCGCGGGCCGCCCGGCGTGAAGAGGGTGTCGCACAGGGTGCGGTAGGTGGAGTCCGGGCGCGGGACGAACCTGATCGTGCGCAGGGCCTGGTCCTGGCCGGCGGACTCCATGTCGAAGCGGCCGTAGCCGAGGACCTGGCCCGTGGGGCTGCGCGAGTACCCCATGTCGGTGACCTTCTTCATCGGCATCATCGCGACCTTGTGCACGACGAGCCCGTACAGCAGCAGGAGCCGCTTGTCGGTCGCGACGAACCACTCGTAGCGCCACTCGAGCCACTTCCAGGCGAGGCGACCGGCGACGACGAACCACACCACCCACAGCCACCCCACCGTGGAGCGCACGTCGACCGGCGTCGACATGACGATGGTGCCGATCAGCAGGAACGCGGCGGCCGTCGTCGCGATCGGCTCGAGGAGCAGCGCCCAGTGGTGGCGCGTCGCGACGATCACCCGCTCGTTCGGGAGCACGTACCGACGCAGGTGCGCGTGCGCGCGCACCCGGTCGCGCTCGCGCCTCTCGTCGGTGATCACGGGGTTCTCCGGGCCGTCGTCAGTCGGTCAGGTTCGCGAAGAACTGCCCGAAGCTGGAGAACGCGTTGGTGATGAAGTCCCAGATCGCCGTGACGATGTTCGCCGCACGGTCAGGGCTGCTCACGATCGCGTAGATCAGGAAGATCACGACGATCCAGATCAGCAGTGTCTTGGCCTTCGCGGGCATCAGGTCCTCACGCCTCTCGGGTCGCAGGGCAGGGCTGCCCCGTCAGCCAGGAGCGTACTGACCTGGGCGGGGGCCCGACAGCACCGGGGCCGGCGCGCCGCGTGGAGTGGCGGCGGGCCGGGCCCGGCGGTCGGCCCCGAGAGGGGCGGTGGTCAGGGAGGACGTCGTCACTCGCCGGCGCGGCGCAGCACCTCGGTCAGGCGGTTGGCGGCGGAGACGACGGCGGCGGAGTGCAGGCGTCCCGGCTGGCGGGTGAGGCGCTCGACCGGCCCGGAGACGGACACGGACGCCACGACCCGGCCGGAGGGCCCGCGCACCGGCGCCGAGACGGACGCGACGCCGAGCTCACGCTCGGAGACCGACTGCGCCCACCCGCGGCGTCGGACGCCGGAGAGGATCGTCGCGGTGAACACGGCCTCGCGCAGGCCGCGGTGCAGGCGGTCCGGCTCCTCCCAGGCCAGGAGGATCTGCGCCGCGGAGCCCGCGTGCATCGTGAGGGTGGCGCCGACGGGGATCGAGTCGCGCAGCCCGACCGGCCGCTCGGCGGCGGCCACGCAGACGCGATGGTCGCCCTGGCGGCGGTAGAGCTGTGCGCTCTCGCCCGTGTGGTCGCGCAGTGCCGTGAGCACGGGGTTGGCCGCGGCGAGCAGCCGGTCCTCGCCGGCCGCCGTCGCGAGCTCGTTGAGGCGCGGTCCGAGCACGAACCGGCCCTGCATGTCGCGGCCCACGAGACGGTGGTGCTCGAGGGCGACGGCGAGGCGATGCGCCGTGGGGCGGGCGAGCCCGGTCGAGGAGACCAGCTGCGCCAGAGTGGCAGGACCAGCCTCCAGAGCGCCCAGCACGGACGCGGCCTTGTCGAGTACGCCGACTCCGCTAGTATCGTCCATAGGACGATATTGACGTCTCAGTCACTGAGATTGCAAGTCGGGGACCGCATCTCACGGGACGGAACCGTCTCACGAGCCGGGCCCTCCGGGGTCCGAACGACGGTATCGCCCGGCGAGGCAGCCGACGAGATCGACCGAGACACAGCACACGCACGACGGCCGCGGGGACGCGGCGGACGAGGAGCACATGATGGCCGGCACGCTGGCAGAGAAGGTCTGGGAGGCGCACCTGGTGCGTCGTGGCAGCGACGGGGCGCCCGACCTCCTCTACATCGACCTGCACCTCGTGCACGAGGTGACGAGCCCGCAGGCGTTCGAGGGGCTGCGGCTCGCCGGGCGCCCCGTCCGCCGTCCCGATCTCACGATCGCGACCGAGGACCACAACACCCCGACGCTCGACATCGACCTGCCGATCGCGGACCTCACCAGCCGCACGCAGATCGACACGCTGCGCAACAACGCCAGGGAGTTCGGCGTCCGCATCCACTCCCTGGGCGACGCCGACCAGGGCATCGTCCACCAGGTGGGCCCGCAGCTCGGCCTGACCATGCCGGGCCTGACCGTCGTCTGCGGCGACTCGCACACCTCGACGCACGGCGCGTTCGGCGCTCTGGCCTTCGGCATCGGCACCTCCGAGGTCGAGCACGTGCTCGCCACGCAGACCCTGCCCCTCGCCCCGTTCAAGACGATGGCGATCACGGTGAACGGCGAGCTGCCCCCCGGCGCCACCAGCAAGGACATCATCCTGGCGATCATCGCCAAGATCGGCACCGGCGGCGGGCAGGGCTACGTGCTCGAGTACCGCGGCGAGGCCATCCGCAAGCTCTCGATGGAGGCGCGGATGACCATCTGCAACATGTCCATCGAGGCCGGCGCCCGCGCGGGCATGATCGCGCCCGACCAGACGACGTTCGACTACCTCCAGGGGCGCCCGCACGCGCCCGAGGGCGAGGACTGGGACGCCGCCGTCGAGTACTGGACGACGCTGCGCAGCGACGACGACGCCGAGTTCGACGCCGAGGTCGTGCTGGAGGCGGCCGACCTCGAGCCGTTCGTCACGTGGGGCACCAACCCTGGCCAGGGGCTGCCGCTGTCGGCGTCCGTGCCGGTGCCGGCGGAGATCGCCGACGCCAACGAGCGCGTCACCGCCGAGCGCGCGCTGGAGTACATGGGCCTGGAGGGCGGCACGCCGCTGCGCGACGTCAAGGTCGACACGGTCTTCATCGGCTCCTGCACCAACGGCCGCATCGAGGACTTGCGCTCCGTGGCGAAGGTGCTCCAGGGCCGGCAGAAGGCGGACGACGTGCGCGTGCTCGTCGTGCCCGCGTCCGCCCGCGTGCGCCTGCAGGCCGAGGCCGAGGGCCTGGACGTCATCTTCAAGGAGTTCGGCGCCGAGTGGCGCAACGCCGGCTGCTCCATGTGCCTCGGCATGAACCCCGACCAGCTCGCGCCGGGCGAGCGCGCGGCGTCCACCTCGAACCGCAACTTCGAGGGCCGCCAGGGCAAGGGCGGGCGCACGCACCTCGTGTCGCCGCTGGTCGCGGCCGCGACCGCCGTCCGCGGCACGCTGTCGTCGGTCGCCGACCTCGAGTTCGAGGGCGACGTCGACCTCACGACGTTCGACGGCACCCCGCTGGCGCCGCTGTCCGCCCCGTCCTTCGTCTGACCCCCACCCCGTAGCAGGAGATCGTCATGGAGAAGTTCACCACCCACACGGGCGTCGGGGTGCCGCTGCGCCGCACCAACGTCGACACCGACCAGATCATCCCCGCCGTCTACCTCAAGCGGGTCACCCGCACGGGCTTCGAGGACGCGCTGTTCGCGGCCTGGCGCGGCGACCCCACCTTCGTGCTCAACCAGGACGCGTACAAGGCCGGCTCCGTGCTGGTCGCGGGCGCCGACTTCGGCACGGGCTCCTCGCGCGAGCACGCCGTGTGGGCGCTCAAGGACTACGGCTTCCGCGTCGTGCTCGCGCCCCGGTTCGCGGACATCTTCCGCGGCAACTCGGGCAAGCAGGGCCTCGTGGCCGGCATCGTCGCGCAGGAGGACATCGAGATCCTCTGGAAGATCCTCGAGACCAAGCCCGGCACCGAGGTGACCGTGGACCTCGAGGCGCGCACCGCGCACGCCGACGACGTCACCGTGCCCTTCCAGATCGACGACTACACGCGCTGGCGCCTCATGGAGGGCCTCGACGACATCGGCCTCACGCTGCAGCACGAGGACGACATCGCGGCCTTCGAGGCGGGGCGCGCGGCCTGGCGGCCGAAGACGCTGCCGGCCAAGCACCTGCCGAGCGTCCCGATCGAGCCGGCGCGCCCGGTCGGCTGACCCGCTCGACCACGTCCGCGCCGGGGCCCGTCCATCCTCAGAGGGTGGGCGGGCCCTGGCGCACCCGCTCGAGCAGGCGTTCGGGCGTCGCCTCCGCCGGGTCCCACCAGGAGTCGACGAACCAGGTCGCCCCGGCCTCCGCGAACGCGCGAGCCTGGTCGCGGGCCTCGGCCGCGTCGGACGGGAGGAGGCCGGACGCGACGACGTCGAACGGTCCGGCGTCGGGCGCGCGCTGCTCGGCGATCCACGCGGTGAGCTCGCGGACGGCGTCCGGCCCGGCCTCCGCCTCCTCCGGCGTCGCGCCCCGAGCCTGCACGACGATCCCGTCCCAGCGCAGTGTGCGGTGCAGGTTCTTCAGGGGCGGGTTCGTGGCGTCCCAGACGCCGACCGGCCACACGGGGATGCGGCCGCGCACCGGGGGAGCGGCGAACCGGAACGGCCCGGTGCGCACCTGCGCGCCGTCGGCCTCGAACGTCTCGCCGGACCACGACGTGCGCAGCCACTCGAGCGTCTCGTCGAGCGCCTGCGCCCGGTCGCGCAGGGCGGTCACCTGCCCCGGGACGGACGTGAACCCGCGGTCGTCGAGCACGCCGACGCCGGCCGGGAGCACGAGCCGCCCGCCCGACAGGTGGTCGACCGTCAGCGCGCGCTGCGCCAGCTCCCACGCCCGGTGCCGTGGCACCGCGAAGACCATGGCGCCGAGCGTGATGCGCTCCGTCACGGCCGCGGCGCCGGCGAGGACCGCGAACGGGTCCCAGGCCGTCAGGGCGTCGCCACCCCAGTCGCCCATGCTCATCCCGTCCCAGCTGAAGAAGCCGTCCCAGCCGTGCTCCTCGCACTCGCGGGCGAGGGCGACGTTCTGCTGCGGGGTGCCGAAGCTGCCGACGAAACCGAACCTCATGTGCGTCTCCTTCGTCGTCCTGGGGTCTGCGTCGACGCTACGCGCGGCGTCCGACACGGCCGTGGCACACGGGGAACGTAGGGTGTCCGGGTGCCTGACGAGAACGAGAAGCCCCTGGTCGAGATGTGGACCGACGGTGCCTGCAAGGGCAACCCCGGCATCGGCGGCTGGGGTGCGCTGCTGAAGGCAGGGGAGCACACCAAGGAGCTCTACGGCGGCGAGACCGTCACGACCAACAACCGCATGGAGCTCACCGCCGTCGTCGAGGCGCTGCGCGCGCTCAAGCGGCCCAGCACCGTGGTGATCCACGTCGACTCCTCGTACGTGATGAACGGCATGAAGTCCTGGATCGCCGGCTGGAAGCGCAACGGCTGGACGACGGCGGCCAAGAAGCCCGTGAAGAACGTGGACCTGTGGCAGGCGCTCGACGCCGAGGTGACCAAGCACGACGTGCGCTGGGTGTGGGTCAAGGGGCACGCCGGCGACCCGGGGAACGAGCGCGCCGACGCGCTCGCGAACCTGGGCGTGGACTCCGTCCGCTAGGTGCGACGGACGTCACGCCGCAGGGGGTGGCGCGCGCTAATAGGCTGGACCCATGGCTTCCCACTACGACGTCGTCCTCCTCGGGGCTGGCCCCGGCGGCTATGTCGCCGCGATCCGTGCGGCCCAGCTCGGCAAGTCCGTCGCCATCATCGAGGAGAAGTACTGGGGTGGTGTCTGCCTCAACGTGGGCTGCATCCCCTCCAAGGCGCTGCTGCGCAACGCGGAGCTCGCCCACATCTTCAACCACCAGGCCGACTTCTTCGGCATGTCCGGTGACGTGACGTTCGACTTCGGCAAGGCGTTCGACCGGTCCCGCGAGGTCGCGGACGGCCGCACCAAGGGCGTCCACTTCCTGATGAAGAAGAACAAGATCACCGAGCTCGACGGCCGCGGCACGTTCCGCGACGCGAACACCATCGAGGTCGCGCTGAACAAGGGCGGCACCGAGACGGTGACGTTCGACAACGCGATCATCGCCACCGGCTCGCAGGTCAAGCTGCTCCCCGGCGTCGAGCTGTCCGAGAACGTCGTGACCTACGAGAAGCAGATCATGACGCGCGAGCTGCCGGAGTCGATCGCCATCGTCGGCGCCGGCGCCATCGGCATGGAGTTCGCCTACGTCCTCAAGAACTACGGCGTGGACGTCACGATCATCGAGTTCCTCGACCGTGCCCTGCCGAACGAGGACGCGGACGTCTCCAAGGAGATCGCCAAGCAGTACAAGAAGCTCGGCATCAAGCTCCTCACCTCCACCGCCGTCCAGACGATCAAGGACAACGGCTCGTCCGTCACCGTCTCCTACAAGGGCGTCAAGGACGACAAGCCCGGCGAGATCGTCGTCGACAAGGTCCTGTCCGCCGTCGGCTTCGCGCCGAACGTCGAGGGCTTCGGCCTCGAGAACACCGGCGTCCAGCTCACCGAGCGCGGCGCCATCGCGATCGACGACCACATGCGCACCAACGTGCCGCACATCTTCGCCATCGGCGACGTCACCGCCAAGCTCATGCTGGCGCACGTCGCGGAGGCGCAGGGCGTCGTCGCCGCCGAGACCATCGGCGGGGCCGAGACCCAGACCCTCGGCGACTACCGCATGATGCCGCGCGCCACGTTCTGCTCCCCGCAGGTCGCGTCGTTCGGCCTCACCGAGCAGCAGGCCAAGGACGAGGGCTACGACGTCAAGGTCGCGTCCTTCCCGTTCATGGCCAACGGCAAGGCCCACGGCCTCGGCGACCCCACCGGCTTCGTCAAGATCGTCGCCGACGCCAAGTACAACGAGCTGCTCGGCGCCCACATGATCGGCCCGGACGTCTCCGAGCTGCTGCCCGAGCTCACCCTCGCGCAGAAGTGGGACCTCACCGCCGACGAGGTCGCGCGCAACGTGCACACGCACCCGACGCTGTCCGAGGCGATCCAGGAGTCCATCCACGGCATCGTGGGGCACATGATCAACTTCTGACGGTCCGTCGTCCTACGACGGTCCGTCACACGAGGCCCGAACCCGCGGAGTCCCGCGGGTTCGGGCCTTCCTTTATCCGGCAGGTGCCCAGGGTGATCTTCGGCCTCGGGGGTCGCGGCCTGCACGTCGACGGACGAGCCTGGGCGGCAGGCGCAGGACCCGACCGAGAAGAAGGAGCCCCCCATGGACGTGCCGCATTTCGTTGCCGACCGGATCCGCGCAGCGGTTCCCGAAGGTGCGAACGTGGTGGCAGGTTCGACGCCGGTCGTCGCGTTCGGCGACGTGTCGACGGCGAGAGTCGCGACAGTCGGTCTGAACCCGAGCAGGATCGAGTTCGAGGTCAAGGGTGTCTGGCTCCACGGCGACCAACGCCGCCTAGCGACGCACCGTTCGCTCGGGGTCGAAACACTGGAGGATGCTTCCGATGATGCTGTCGCCCAGGTCTTGGCGGACTGCTATGCCTACTTCGACACGTCTCGGAACCCCTACTGGCGGTGGTTCCGGCCGCTCGACAAGCTGCTCCAGCACTCTCTCGGTGCGACGTACGAGGGGCGCACCGCGTGCCACCTCGACCTGGTGCAGTGGGCGACCGACCCTGTCTGGGGGAAGCTCAGCGCACCTGTCCGCAAGGAACTGATCGGGCAGGACCGGGACTTCCTCCGCCAACAGCTCGCAAGCGAGAGCATCGGTCTGGTCCTGGCGAACGGCGGGAGAGTCATCGACGAGCTTCGCCGCAGCGGCGTCGACATGGAGGCAAGCGGAGTCGCGGCTGACTCGAAGGGTCGGACCACCCAGATCCAGGCGGGGCACGTCGACGAGGCCGTCTACGTGGGATGGCGGGTGAACCTGCAGAGCTCACCAGGTGTGTCCCTCGAGCTTCGCGACGCTATCGCAGCACGTGTGAGGGACTTGGCAGCGCAGAGCGGGTTCACGCTGTAGTCGACTTCCACGGTGCGCCTCGGGGAGACGCGAAGCGAAGCGAAGCGACGTCGTGGTGGTCATCGTGGACGACGGCGCCAGCAGGAACACGCAAGAACTTGCCGCCTCGCGACATGATGTCGACGACGGACCAACCCCGGGAGGAGTGATGGCGCCATCGGCCAGTGACGGGAAGCCGGCACAGGATCGCCCGCGTCGTCTACGGCCGCCGCTCTGGGCGGTGGTGGCGGCCCTCGGCATCGTCGCGCTCGCCGTCGTCGCCGCCGTCGTGAGACCTGGCGTCACCGCCCCGCCACCCCAGGCGTGCCCGGCGATCGGCTACTCCAGCGTGCTCACGGTGACGCTCGAGGGAGACACGACCGAGGTGGCGGTGCTCCAGGTGCGCGACGGCGACCAATGGCAGCCGCCGTACCCGCCGGACGCGCAGGTGCCCGCGATCCCGACGTCGCACGACGGCGACACGTGGACCTTCACGCTCTTCTCCGCTCCGCGCTCGGTCCAGCTCCGCGTGCTGGACGACGACGGCGACCTGCTCGCGAGGACGGAGGTCGACGTCGGCTGGGTGCGCGTGGGCGGGACGGCCGAGTGCGGCGGGCCGACGGAGGCCGAGGTCGCCTGGGTGCTCTGACGGCCGTGGAGCGCCGGCGACACCCCCTGCCGACCGGGGCGAGTCATCGGACGCGGGCGCCACGACGGGCCACGGCGCGGTCGAGCGCCGTAGCCCGTCGTCCCGGGCGTCGGGCTGCCGACGCCGGTGGGCGCGTCGTCAGGAGGTGACGCGGACCTGCAGCTCCCTCTGGCCGTTCACGACGCGGGTCATGACGTCGGACGTCCGGGTCCGCTCGTACGCGGTCCTGCCGCTGCCGATGACGAGGCTCAGCTCCAGCTCGTCGTTGCGCAGGTTGCCCGCCAGCAGCTTCTGGACCGAGTCGAACGACGTCGGGCCGTAGAACTCCTCCTGGAACGAGTTGCCGCCGACGACGGTGACCACACCGCTCTTGCCCTTGAGGCTCTTCGGGATCGTGAAGTCCTGGCGGAAAACCGTTCGCGTGGCGCCGTCGGTGCCGAGCAGCCGGGTCCGCAGCGCGAGGGTGTGGCCGGCGCGGACCTTCGCGGTCTTGCCGGTCACGTCGATCCAACGGCCGCCCGTGAGCTGCTGGATCGACGTCACGCGGAAGCGCTCCCGGAAGTTGCTGACCCTGACCTCGTTCGTCACCCCGGTGAGCTTGACGTTCGAGACGGACGAGAGCGTGCCCACCACGGTCGGGAGGTCGAAGGCGCCCGCGGAGCCGACGTCCTCGGCCGACTGATACTTGTCGGCGTAGCGCAGCCGGAAGGGGCTCCCGCTGCGGGTGCCGGTGATCGTCCAGGCCTGCGTCTCGGTGCCGCCGGCGACCCCGTCCACCACGCGGTCGTGGTTCGCCATGCCGGCGAGGAGGGTGACGTCCGCGAGGGCGGTCGGGTCCAGCACCTGCGTGGTGCCGGTGCGCGTCTTGCTGCCGTGGGCCACCGTCGACCGGACCGGGGTGGCGGTGGGCGAGGCGCCGAAGGTGCCGGCGATCCCGGCGAGGCGGTCGTCGGTGACGGTCCCGCCGACGTCGCCGAGGTTCGCCACCTTGAACGGCACGCCCAGCGGGTCCTCCTGGACGTAGACCGCGTCGGCGGCCGCCAGACCCAGGCGCGTCGTGCCGGTGAAGTTCAGCGGGTGACCGAAGGCGACCACCCGGTTGCCGCAGACCGAGGTCGCGGTGCCGATGCCGGCGAAGGTGATGTCGCCGTGCGACAGGACCGCGGCCACGTTGCCGCCGGCGACCACGGTGTCGATGCCGGCGGCCGCCGTGCCGCTGGACCGGCCGATGCGGTAGGAGTCCGGGGTCACGAGCTCGCTGCCGCCGGCGGCCTTGACCGCCGTGCGGGCGCGGGCCAGGTCGATCCCGCCGACGCCCATCGGCATCGGCAGCTGACGCAGGCCCTGGGCGGCCTCGGAACGTGTCACGTCGGTCTCGGCCGCGATCCGCGTCGCCAGGCGGGAGCTCACCGCCACCTCGGGCGCAGCCTTCGCGGCACCGAGGTAGCCCTGCATGTCCTCGAACGGCGTGATGCCCGCCACGGGAGAGCTCCCGGCGGCGAGCCCGTAGGCGACCGCGCCGATCAGCCGCCCGTCCTGTGCGTACACCGGCGACCCCGACATGCCCTGCCAGATGCCGCCCGCCGCGTCGATCGCCGGCGACTCGAGCTTGGCGACGATCATGTCCAGGTCCGGGGCGATGCCGTCCGACAGCACGCCGAGCACCTCGCCGGTGAACGGCTGCGGCGTGGTGCCCTTGCTCACCGTCAGCCCGGTGACCGGCGCCCCGCTCACGACGTCGGCAACCGGGAACGGCGCCGCGCAGTCGGGGGTGGGCGCCGCCGTCGCCGAAGGGCCGACCGCCACCAGCCCGGCCAGCACCAGCGCGCCGGCCGCGCCGGACGCCGTCAGACCGGCCGCACGGCGACCGGCCCCGGATCCGGGCAGCCGTCGCCGGCTGCGAGTCGCAGGGTGTCCTTCGATGGGGGGAATGGGCGCCGTCGCCCGGCCGTCCCCTGCGGCAATCTTCGACATTCCGACAGCATCGTCGACCGCTGGTCCCGGCGTTCCGGTGAACACGGGTGAAATCGCGGCGCTCGCGCCCTTCGCGGAGCGTGCAGGAGCGCCTCGCCTCGCGACATGATGTCGACGAGGGACAGCGTCAGGAGGGGGCAGCAGTGCCGACGACGAGTGAGACGCCGCAGCCGCCGGAGCGTACGCGCCGCCTGCGCCTGCCGCTCGGTGTGACGGCAGCAGCGCTCGGCATCGTCGCGCTCACCGTCGTCGCCGCCGTCGTGCGGCCTGGCATGACCGACCCGCCGCCACAGGCGTGCCCGGCGATCGGCTACTCCAGCGTGCTCGAGGTGACCCTCGAGGGAGACACCTCCGAGGTGGCGATCCTGCAGGTGCGCGACGGCGACCAGTGGCAGCCGCCCTATCCGCCGGACGCGGAGGTGCCCGCGATCCCGACGTCGCACGACGGAGACGCATGGACCTTCACGCTCTTCTCCTCGCCGCGCTCGGTCATGCTCGGTGCGCTGGACGACGACGGCGACGTGGTCGCGCGGACGGAGATCGACGTCGGCTGGGAGCGTGTGGGCGGGACCGCCGAGTGCGGGGGACCGATGGAGGCACGCGCAGACTGGACGATGTGACCGCTAGGGAAGAGGTGCGGCCCTCGTCAGTCGGGGCGTCACAGGTACTGAGGAAAGACAGCCGCGAACTTCTCGGCCATCGTGACGAGCCACTGAGCGAGCTGTGGAGCCTGATCGGGGTCGCGGAAGTCCCCTTCGCCCCGCGCGATGATCTTGCTCGCCTTCTTCGCCGGCAGTTCTAGCCACTCGAGTGGCGAACCCACCGCGCCCTCGATCTCGCCCCTGCGGGCGTACAGAGCGGCGAAGAGCTTCTTGTCGTGCACGATGTACAGCTCGCAGTCAGCAGTCGGGGCCCGCGAGCTCACCGTCAGACTGATGTGCGCGCGTCCTGACCCGATGCTCACGTCCATCCAATAGCGCGGTGGCGCCTTGGGCCAGGACTGCACGAGGGTGCTGTTGGCCTCGCCGAGGTCGCGGACGAGCGTGAAGAAGCGCTGCTGCTGCGCGCTCAGGTCGCTGTTCGCGGCAGCACCGACCGCCTGGTTATTGGCCCGCCAGCCGCCCTGGTCGATGTCGAGCCCGACGAGTGCCGCCAGCTCCGTGGCAGCGATGAACTGGTCTGCGGAGGCCCGACCCGCGTCATCGAAGGTCACGCCCTCGGATTTGAGGTACTCGATGGGGTCGTCCTTCCGCTCCGGCTCATACCAGCGGAAGCCAGGCGAGATGGTTCCCCCGGCCTGGAGGACTCGCCATGCGTTGGCCATCGGATGCGCACTGATGATGGCAGCGACGGGCTGAGGGTAGGTCCCCGCAACGATGGCGACCTCGCCGTAGGTGGTCCACCTGCCTGCCGGGATCTCCGCGACGATCGACGCAACCGTCGCCCTCGTGGTGGACGGTTCGGCTTCCGCAGCACCGACGACGGTCTCGTCCGGCCCGGGCCAGAGTTCGATGATCTTCTCCGCAAGAGCCGCACTGCGCGCCAGGATCTCCTTCTGGCCCCACGTGCTGTGGGCCGCAACCTCCCGGTTCAGCCGCAGGCCACTCTCGGCGAGCATCTGTCGCTTGGCCTCGAAGCCCTTGTTGCTGAGTTCGCTGTTGTAGCCGCTGAGGGTCAGATTGCCTAACGTGTGAACGATGCGTTCGTGCTCGTAGGTGATGTCGGAATCACCGGGGAGCCCCGCCGCGAAATCGTCCCGGACGGCCTCGGTGAGCGTCTGGGGCAGGACATGTTCGATCGTGAGCCTGGTCGGATCGATTGGTTCCTTGGAGCCGTACGACTCCTCGATCCACTGGAGGATGAGCTTCTTTTGTGCTGCCCGTCCCTGCCAGTAGAACGGGACCGTGCCGGCTGCCTCTCGAACCTGCCGGTCCGTGGCGTAGTACTTGCGTCCCCGGGAGAGGTAGTCACGAAGAGCAGCGTCGACCGGTTGGTCGCCCGAGATCGCACCGACCGCCTGCAGGAGGGTGCGGTTGAGACTGGCCGTCGCCCGCCCGATGACGATGCGGCGTACGAAGTATGACTCGAGGTAGGTCAGGGCGAGGGCCACCTGCTCTGCGGTCGCTGCCCCCGTAGCGCGCCGGTCGAGGAGTCGCATCACGACCGGGTACGCCGTCGTCGAACCCCAGGACTTGATCCTGTGAAGACGCCGGCGAATCTCGGCGTCCTCCTCACGGGAGGGATCCAGGATGGTCGCCAGCACCTCGCCGAGCTTGGCGATACGGACGACCTCGTCTTCGATCTCCTGGGCCGTCCTCAGCTTTTCGAGCCGCTTCTGCTGGCCGACGTACGTGTCGGACTGCTTGGCACGTTCGTCGGTCTGGACTAGGTCCAGCCAGAAGAGGAGCTCCAGGTTGTCGGCGCTGAGCCTCTTCTCCAGCGGCAGCCACACATTCTCGTAGACGAGGTCTGCCTTCTCGCCGAGCCGCATGAACAGGTAGTTCTTGAGGAGGTCGGACTGGTTGAGCTGCAGGCCGGTGTTGTTCAGCGACTCGAAGATGCGATGCGCGTTGTCACCGGGCTCTGCCGTGACGGCAACGACGGCAAGGCCGCGCACGACCGCGTTCTCGATCTCTTCGAGGTCGTGGGGATCCTCTGGGTCATCGGCTGCCGCGATCTTGGCTCGGAAGTGGTTGTACGCCTCGCCCACGGCGTCGCCTCCACCGGCCTCCGGCGCAGCGTGCACGACGGCGAGATAGGAGGGGCGGTCAGCTTGTGTCGGAAGGACCTTTGACGGCTTGCCCTTGTCGTACACGTTGACGAGGTATTGGGCGTGCACGCCCTCCGCGCGCTCCGGGTCACCTGTCTCGACCAGATGGTCGCGCAGTGCCGCGAGAAGCAGAGTGAGCGTCGTCAACCGTTGCTGACCGTCGACGACCAGGAGCTTGGCGACGCCGACGACGGAGAAGTCTGGGCTCGCGGCGAGGACCAGCGATCCGATGAAGTGCGTTGCGGCAGGATCGGAGCGACGCGCCTGAGCCAGCTCGACGATGTCGTTCCAGAGCTGGTCGAGCTGCTTCTTCCCCCAGGAATAGGTGCGCTGGTACAGGGGCACCTGGTACTGCTTCTTGCCTTCCAGCACCCCTGCGAAGTTCGTCTCCGTCGCCTTGACCACGCATGCCTCCGCGTTCGCAACAAGCCAGCCTTGGCGTGCACCGTATCGCTCGATCACATGTCACGTCCGTGCCGAGAAGGATCGGTGGCATCTGGCGGACCCGTTTGGACTCCGCCTCCGTCCGAACGATCCCGAGGATTTGTCGAGCGGCTAGGGAAGGGTACGCGTCACGTGCTCGAGCCAGCGTGCGACGGTGGCCAGCTCGTCAGGGGTGAAGCCGTCGGTGAGGCGGTCGTTCAGCTCGGCGAGCGCGGCGCGGACGTCGTCGAGGGCCGCGGTGCCGGTGGGCGTGAGGTCGAGGCGGACGGTGCGCCGGTCGTCGGGGTCGGGGCGACGGCGCACGAGGTCGGCGCGCTCCATGCGGGCGAGCAGGCCGCTGGCGCCGGCGGGGGAGGCCTGCAGGGCGGCGGTCACCTCGCCGATCGTCGCGCCGGGGTGGTCGGCGAGGTGCAGCAGCACGCCCGCGGCGGGGGCGCCGAACCCCTGGCCGCCGTTCCCGGCGGTGTGCGCGGCGCCGCGTCGCGCGATCCAGCGCCGCATCTGGCGTTCCGCCGCGGTGGTGAGGAACACCAGCCGCGGCGAGCGGCGCGTCATCGTCGCGGCTTCCTGGCGCGGAAGCGGACGTTCCCGTCCTCCTGCGCCGGGGCGCCCTCGGCGCGGGCGTCGAGCCAGGCAAGGAGCTCGGGCCACAGCGTGTCGCGCAGGCCGCGGCGGAAGAAGCCCATGTGCCCGATCGTGTCCACGCCGCCGTCGGCGGGGCTCCACGTGCGTCGCTCGACGCGGGCGGTCGTCAGGCGGTCGGCGATCGCGTCGATCTGCGCGGGCGTGGCCCACGGGTCGTCGGTGAAGCCGAGGGCGAGGACGTCGCCGGTGACGCGCGCGGCGTCCGCGGCGGCGGTCATGGTCGGGTCGTCGAAGAAGTAGTTAGGCAGGGTCGACCAGCGGCTCCACTCGAGCATCGCGGCGGCGGGCATGTCCTCCCCGAGGCCCATGCGGCGGCCGGGGACGTAGCCCAGCACCCGGGCCGTCGCGGGGCCGAGCGCCCGCAGGATCAGCCGGACGCGCGCCCGCTCGGCGCGGTCGGGGATGGTAGACGTCGCGGCGACGTGCGACGCGACCGTGACGAACCCGGCCAGGCCCCGCGAGCCGTTCCCCAGCGCGAGCGCGTGGCCGCCGATGCTGTGCCCGATCGCCAGCTGCGGCACGTCGCCGAACCGCGGGCGCGCCCACGCGGCGACCGCGGGGACGTCGTCGGACATCCAGTCCCGCATGCGCAGGCCGCGATGCTCGCGCGGGCTGCCGGAACGGCCCGTCCCGCGGTAGTCGTACGTGACGGCCACGTACCCGCTGGCGGCGAGGAACTCCGCGAACCCCGTGTACAGGCGCTCCGGGACCGCCGTCGCCGGGTGGATGACGACGACGCCGCGCGGCGGCTCGTCGGCGGGCTTGCGCACCGTGCCGACGACCCACCCGCCCGCCGGGATCTGGATCCGCAGCTCGTCCGAGTCCACCGGCGCCGGGGTGTCACTTCGCATGCGAAGTACCCTAGCGGCCCTCGTCGCGGGACAGGTATCCGGCCGAGCGTGCGCCTGAGAGGGGCTCGGTCCGCCGGTCGGAGGCATTTCGGCTCGACCTCTTGACTACGTAGTCAGTCGGTGTCAGGCTCCTTCACCATCGGCGTTGACTACGTAGTCAGATCGTCCGGCGAAGGAGCCTGAAATGACCGAGAGAGCACGGCGCGGCGCGAACCGCCCTCCGGCGATGGTCGACGTCGCGCGGCACGCGGAGGTCTCCCAGAAAACCGTGTCACGTGTGGTGAACGGCGAGCCCAACGTCTCGGCGACGGTGCGGGAGCGCGTGCTCGCCGCGATCGACGAGCTGGGCTTCCGCCCCAACAGCGCTGCACGTGCGCTGGTCACCGCCCGCTCCCGCGTCATCGGCTTCGTGTCCACGGGCAGCGCCCTGCACGGCCCGAGCCAGATGGCGGTCGGCGTCGAGCAGGCGGCACGCGAGGCCGGCTACTCGGTGGCCGTCGTGCACACCCGCTCCGGCGACCCGGCGGACGTGGGTGACGCCCTCGACGAGCTGGCGGCCCGCGGCGTCGACGGGATCGTCGTCTCCGAGCCGGCCGACAGCCTGCGCCCGCTCGGTCACGCGCCGACCGGGGTGCCGGTGCTGGCGCTCGAGCACCGCCCGGACGAGACGGACGAGTGGCTGCTCGTGGGCGCGGACGTGCGCGCCGGGGCGCGGGCCGCCGTCGAGCACCTGCTCGAGCTGGGCCACCGGACGGTCTGGCACGTCGCCGGGCCCGAGGGGTGGGGGACCACCCGGGACCGGCGGCTCGGGTGGGCGGATGCTCTCGCTACCGCCGGACGGCCGCTCCCGGAGCTGCTGCGCGGCGACTGGAGCCCCGCCTCGGGGTTCGAGGCGGGGCTGGTCCTCGCGGCCGAGCCTGACCTCACGGCCGTCTTCGTCGCCAACGACGACATGGCCGTCGGCGTCGTCCGCGCCCTCGAGACCGCCGGCCTGACCGTCCCGCACGACGTGAGCGTGGTCGGGTTCGACGACGTCGCCACCGCCGCCTACCAGCACGTCCCGCTCACCACGGTGCGGCAGGACTTCGCCGAGATCTCCCGCCAGGGGATGCGGCTGCTGTTCGCCGCGATCGAGGGGCGGCCGGTGACCGAACGACGGGCCGCCGTCCCGCTCCGCCTCATGGTCCGCGAGTCGACCGCGCCCCCGCGCGACGGCGCAGCCGCACGACGGGAGGTCGACCCGGCCTGACGACCCGAGCCCGTCACGAGCGGGCCCCACGACACGGCAGCCTCAACGAGGAGGACTCCCCATGACCATCTCCCGGCGCGACCTGCTCCGCAGCGCGCTCGTGCTCGGCTCCGCCGCGGCCCTCGGCCCGACGGTCGCCGGGTGCGCGACCCGCTCCGCCGCCGCCCCTCCCATGACGTCCGGCGACGTCGACCTCCTGTTCTGGACGCACGACCAGGGCTACATCGACTTCTTCTCCGGTGCGGTCGAGCTCGCCGACCGCGCGACGTCGTACCGCTACTCGCTCCAGCCGCTGCAGATCGCGGCGGACGACCTCGTCACCAAGCTCATCGCGCAGGCGGTCGCCGGCCGCGGGATGCCCGACGTCGCGGGCCTGGAGATCGGCAACTTCGCGCGGCTGCTGCGCGGCGACCTCGCCCCCGAGCTCCTGGAGCCGCTGGACGGCGCCGTCGCCGATGTGCGCGACGACCTCATCGAGGCGCGCCTCGCGCCGTTCTCCCGCGACGGTCACCTCTACGCCCTCGACTCCGACGTGCCGATGGTCGTCTACTACCGCCGCGACGACGTGTTCACCGAGCTCGGCATCCCCACGGAGTTCGAGTCGTGGGAGGAGCTCGCGCGGATCGGCGCGAAGGTCCACGACAAGACGGGGCAGTCGCTCGGCACGGTCGTGACCGGGACCGACCTCGGCCAGGTCGTGCAGCAGTTCTGGATCCCGCTGCTCCAGCGCGGCGGCGGGTTGTTCGACGCCGACGGCGAGCTGAGCATCGAGACCCCGGAGGCGGAGGAGGTCCTGACGTTCCTCGTCGACGGGGTGCAGTCGGGCTTCCTGTCGACCGTCTCGGACGTCTACGGGCCGGCCATGCAGGCGGCGCTCAAGCAGGGCCGGATCCTCGGGATCGCGATGCCCAGCTGGTACGAGGCCTACGGCCTTAAGCCCAACGTCCCCGAGCAGGCGGGCGCGTGGCGGATCGGCGCGCTGCCGCCCTTCGCGGGCGGCGGCGGGCGCACCAGCGTGGGCGGCGGCACCGGCTTCGCCGCAGTCACCGGGTCGCCGCGCACGGCGGCCTCCGCGGACTTCGTCGCCGCGGCGTACCTCGACCCCGACCAGCAGGTCCGCCGCTTCAAGGACCTCGGCTACCTGCCCACCCGCCGGTCGGCCTACCAGGATCAGCGTCTCCTCACGCTCGAGGACGACTACCTGGGCGGGCAGCGCGCGTTCGAGGTCTTCGCCGACCTCGTCGACGAGGCGCCGGCCGTCTACCTCAGCCCCGACATCCAGATCCTCAACACCGTCCTCGCCGGAGCCCTCGTCGACGCCTACCGCGGCCGCAGCACGCCGTCGCAGGCGCTGACGCAGGCCGCCGAGACGTTCCGCAGCCAGGCCGACCGATAGGGGACACCGATGTCGTCTCTCGCCTCCGCAGCACCGACCGCCGTCGTCCGAAGGACCGCGCCCTCGGGCGCCGCCGCGCGGCGCACCCTGCCCTCCGCCGCGACCCAGCGCGCGCCGTACCTGTTCATCGCGCCCTTCTACCTGCTGTACGTGCTGTTCATGATCGTGCCGATCGTGGCCGCGCTGTTCCTCAGCCTGACCTCCTGGGTCGGGCTCGGGACGCCGGACTTCGTGGGGCTGCGCAACTACGGGAACCTGCTCGGCGACTCGAGCTTCTGGACCGCGGCCGGCAACTCGGGCCTCTACGTGCTGGTCGCCGTCGTCCTCGTGGTCCCGTGCTCGCTGCTCATCGCCCAGGCGCTCAACGCCCGGGGGCTGCGGGCCCGCGACCTGTTCCGGGTCACCTACTTCGTGCCGATGGTGGTCTCGCCCATCGTCGTCGCGCTGATCTTCTCGATGCTGCTGGACACCGAGTACGGCCTGGTGAACAGCTTCCTGCACGCGGCCTTCGGGCTGCCCGGCGTGGACTGGCTCACCGACCCGAGCTGGGCCAGGGCCTCGGTGAGCTTCGTGCTCCTGTGGCGCTGGGTCGGCTACCTCACGATCTTCTTCCTCGCGGGGCTGCAGGCCGTGCCGCGCGAGCTGTACGAGGCGGCGGAGCTCGACGGCGCCGGCCCGGTGCGTTCCTTCACCACCGTGACGCTCCCGGCGATCAAGCCCGTCACCGCGTTCGTCGTCGTGACGTCGTTCATCAGCGCGGCCCAGCTCTTCGACGAGCCGTACCTGCTGACCGGCGGCGGCCCGGGGGAGTCGACCCTCTCGCTCGCGATGTTCGTCTACCGCGCCGCCTTCGAGCGCCAGCAGTTCGGGTACGCCGCGGCCGCCGGCGTCCTCCTCTTCGTCCTCGTGTTCGCCGTCAGCCAGCTGCTCAACCGGGCGCTGCAGATCGGGAGGGCCGCATGACCGCCGCCACCGTCACCAGCCCTGCCCGCCCGGCCACCTCCGTCGGTGTGCCCCCGCCGCGGCGACGCAGGCCGCGCGGCACCAGCCGCCTCACCCCGCGCCGCGTCGCGCTCTACGCGTTGCTCGTCGTGCTGCTCGCGGTGTTCGTGCTGCCGCTGCTGTTCGCGCTCTCCGGGTCCTTCAAGCCGCGGGCCGACATCTTCGGCGAGCCGCTGCGGCTGATCCCCTCGTCCGTGACGCTCGAGAACTACACGAACCTGCTGAGCAGCCAGCCGTTCTGGAGCTGGTTCGGCATGAGCGTGGGCGTCGCCACGGTGGCCACCGTCGTCTCGGTGTTCGTGTGCGCCCTGGCGGGGTTCGGCTTCGCCAAGTACCGCTTCCGCGGCAAGCAGGCGCTGTTCTCCGTGATGTTCAGCTCGCTCGCCGTGCCGTTCGCCGTCATCCTCGTGCCGCTGTTCGTGCTGCTCGTCAAGACCGGGCTCGGCACGCCCTGGTTCGCGCTGGTCGTGCCCTGGGTGGCGCCGGCCTTCGGCATCTTCATGATGCAGCAGTACATCGTGCAGTCCGTGCCCGACGAGATCCTCGAGGCTGCCCGGATCGACGGCTGCTCGGAGTTCCGCACCTTCCTCAGCGTGGTGCTGCCGCTGCTGCGGCCGTCGCTCGGGGCGCTCGCCGTCTGGAGCTTCCTGCAGTCGTACAACAGCTTCCTGTGGCCGCTGGTCATCGTCTCCGACGTCAACCACTACACGCTGCCGCTCGGGCTGAACATCCTGTTCTCGTCCGAGAACCGCGCGATCGACCTCGTGCTGCCGGGCGCCGTCCTCGCGTCGGTGCCGATGATCATCGTCTTCCTCCTGCTGCGCAAGCAGCTCCTGGAGGGCCTGTCCGCCGGGGCGGTCAAGGGCTGAGGCCCCCGCTCCCACCGTTCCACCCGCACACCCCGACCCGAAGGACACCATGACCGACTACCTGCCCCCGAAGGTCCTCTTCGGCGCCGCCTACTACCTCGAGTACCAGCGCACCCCCCGGCTGGAGGAGGACCTCGACCTCATGGTCGAGGCGGGCTTCTCCGTGATCCGCGTGGGTGAGTCCGTGTGGTCCACCTGGGAGCCGGAGGACGGCCGGTTCGACGTCGACTGGCTGGAGCCGGTGCTCGACGGCGCGCACGAGCGCGGCATCTCCGTCATTCTCGGCACCCCCACCTACGCCGTGCCGATGTGGCTCGCCCGCAAGTACCCGGAGATCGCGGGCGAGCGGTCCACCGGCGACCGGATCGGCTGGGGCGCGCGCCAGGAGGCCGACTTCACGCACCCGGCGTTCCGGTTCCACGCCGAGCGCGTGGTGCGCCGCGTCGTCGAGCGGTACGCCGACCACCCCGCCGTCATCGGCTTCCAGGTGGACAACGAGCCCGGCAACGAGCTGTTCCACAACCACGGCGTCTTCCAGCGGTTCGTCGACGAGCTGCGCCGCGAGTACGGGAGCGTCGAGCGGCTCAACGAGGAGTGGGGGCTGACCTACTGGTCGCACCGGCTGTCCACGTGGGCCGACCTGTGGACTCCCGACAACAACGCGCAGCCCCAGTACGACCTCGCCTGGCGCCGCTTCCAGGCCCGCCTCACCACGGAGCTCATCGGCTGGCAGGCCGACGTCGTGCGGGAGTACGCGCGGCCCGACCAGTTCGTTACCACCTGCATGGCCTACGCCCGGCCGGCGCTGGAGGACGACGCCCTGGCGCAGGTGATCGACGTGACGGCGGGCAACCCGTACTACCGGATGCAGCACCACCTCGCGCTGCCCGACCAGGCGCACGCCCGCACCGACCAGGAGTGGTTCACCACCGGCGCCTGGTCGGTGTACCGCTCGGCGGACCGCATGTGGTCCTCGCGGCAGGCGCCGTTCCTGGTGACCGAGACGGACGCGGCGTCGATCTGGGGGTCGAGCCTCAACGAGACCGCGTACGACGGCCAGTGGCGCCAGGCCGCCTGGGCGCTGGTCTCCCGCGGCGCGTGTGCCATCGAGTACTGGCACTGGCACACCCTCCCGTACGGCACCGAGACGTACTGGGGCGGCGTCCTGCCGCACAGCAACACGCCCGGCCGGGTGTACCACCAGATCGCCGCGCTCGGCGAGGACCTGCAGCGCGCCGGGGACGACGTCGTCGGGCTCGTGCCCGAGGCCGACCTCGGCATCCTCTACGCCAACGACTCCAAGTGGGCGCTCGCGTTCCAGCCCCCGTTCGGCGGCACCCGGCCCGACCGCGGCTCCTACGAGCGCATCGTCGACGCCTGGTACCGGGCCGCCTTCGACGCCCGGCGGCAGGCCCGCGTGATCCACCCGCGGCACCTGTTCTCCCGCACCCCGGCCGACGTCGTCGCGGAGCTGCCGGTGCTCGTCGTGCCCGGCTTCTACGTGGCCTCCGACGAGCAGCTCGACTGGCTGCGGGACTACGCCGCGGCCGGCGGCCACCTCGTGCTCGGCATCCGCTCCGGGTGCGCCGACACGGAGGCCCGCGCCCGCGAGGACCGCCAGCCGGCGCGGCTCGCCGCCGCGGCGGGCGTCTCCTACGACGAGTTCTCCACCGTGGACGCGCTGCCCGTGCGCAGCACGGTGCTCGACCTGCCCGCCGGCGCCACCGCCACGCGCTGGGTCGACGGTCTGGTGGCCTCCGACGGCGCGGAGGTGCTGGCCTCGTACGAGCACCCGCACTTCGGCCGCTGGCCCGCGGCGACCACCCGCGCCCACGACGGCGGGAGGATCACCGTCGTGGGCACCCACCCGGACCCGGAGCTCGGCGAGGCGCTCGTGCGCTGGGCCGTGCCCGAGGGGGCGGCGGACGCGTGGGTGGCGTCGACCGATCGGCCCGAGTCGGTGACCGTCACCGGCGGTCTCGACCCGGACGGCGTGCGGGGTCCCGTGCGCTTCGTGCACCACTGGGCGTGGGGCACGGCGACCGTCGCCCTGCCCGTCGACGTCGAGGACCTGCTCGCCGAGCGCGGGGCCGGCGGCAAGCGGCCCGTGCTCGCCGCCGGCACGGAGATCACCCTCGGCGACTGGGACGTGCGCGTGCTGCGTGAGGTAACTGGCGCGTAGCTCGCGCGGAGGAGTCGCTCCCGTTCTCGGGGTCCGGCGCGCCACGCCGTTCCCGCGGTGCGACGGGGGACTCCTCGGCGCGGTGGCGCTGACCACGCGGCCCGGTCACGACGGATGCCCGCCCCGAGCTCGGCTCGGGGCGGGCATCCTCACGGCGTGCCAGCGACGTCAGGGACGGCCCGTCACCCGCTGGGTGGACGGCTCGCCGGCGACGAGCGGCGCGATGGTGATCGCGTCGATGTTCGGCGCGAACGCGTCGGGGTTGCCGAACCGGAGCGGCCGGTCCGCCGTCGCGAGGGTCACCGGGACGGTGCGCTCCCAGAAGCTGTCCCACGAGAACGTGTAGCGGAAGTGGGTGGCCCCGGCGACGGCGCCGCCCTCGGTGACCTGCAGCTCCCGGTCGACGACCTGCGGGTTGTAGTCGTGCTTCCCGGACAGCTCGGCGTTGGCGTACCGCACGGTGACGTCGTAGTCGCCGGCCTCGTCGAAGCCGGCGGCGCGGGCGATCTCGAGGTAGTTCGCCTCGCCGTCGCCGAGCCACTCGACCACCTTGCCGCCCGAGGCGTTGGAGCCCGACGCCGCGGACTTCGTGGCGACGACGGCGGTGCCGTGGAGCGCGGCGTCCTCGGCCTGGACGGTGACGGCCGCGTCGTCGGGCGCGCGCGTGGTCGTCACGGAGCCGACGAACGACCCGGCGTCGGAGGCGAGCTCGAGCTCGTTGATGCCCTCGGCGAGGTGGATGCGCGCCGTGGAGGTCCAGGCGCCGGGACCGCGGACGGCGAACGACGTGGCCGCGCGCCCGTTGACCGTCAGGGTGAGGTCGGACGCCCGCGTGGTGGTGTGCCGCACGGTGACGTCGTAGTAGCCCGACTCCATCGCGGTGGCGTAGACCTCCGCGCGCTGCCCGTCGCCCTGGACGCGGGCGAAGCCGCGGGCGTTGCCGCGGTCCCAGTCCAGGCGGGCCCCGCCGGCCAGGCGCATGGTGCTCGCCGGGTAGGCGGTGGGCTCGCCGTCGCTGACGTCGGTCAGGACGAGCTTGTCGAGCGTGATGTCGGCGTTCGGCAGGAGGGTGGTGCCGTCCTCGCTGGCTCGCAGCGAGAGGACGTGCTCGCCGGCGGTGAGCTCGACCTGCACCTCGGTGCTGCCGCGGTACTGCCACTTCTGGGCGCTGGTGAGCGCGAGGTCGGCGGTGTACTGGACCGGCTGGTCGAGCGCTCCGTCGACGAAGAGGGCGTGCCGCCCCGGGACGCCGGGCGTCGCACCGATGACCTGCAGGCGGTAGGTGCCGTCGCGGGGCACGGTCACGGTCCAGTCGGCGCGGGACGTCGCCTTGTTGAACGAGCCGACGTCGCGGCCGCCGGAGGCCAGGAACTTCCAGCCACCGCCGCCCTGGGGGTCCTGCTCGTAGACCTGGGCGTCGGTGAGCGCGGTGTCCTCCGCCTCGACGCTCGTCGTCCAGACCTCGGGCGCCGCGTCGGCGCCCCGCGCCGGCGTCACGACGACCTGGTACGCGGCGTACCGGTCGTAGGGGTCGAGGTCGAGCTCCAGCCCGCCGTCGCGCACCTGGGCACCGTCGATCCTCTGAACCACGCGCGGGGTGTTCGCCAGCCCCTGCGCCCCGGACAGCGTGACCTCCCGGACCTCGACGTCGACCTTCTGGCCGAAGGTGCGGCGGTCCAGGCCGGACAGGTCGAGGCGGACGTCCTCGTCGGTGCCGCCCAGCAGGACGGTCGCGCGGCGGTCGTCCTCGTCGATCGCGCCGATGCCCTGGACGGTGTCGACGGTGTCGGGGTGCGGCGGGTCGACCTGGACGGTCTGGCTGCCCTCGAGGTCGCCGTACCACTTGAACATCCACCAGCCGGCGTTGGCGCCGCCGGCGCGGGCGGTGTTGTCGGACAGGTTCCCCGCGTAGTTCCAGTAGGCGGTCTGGGCGTCGACCTTCTCGTCCTCGAACATCGACAGCCACTGCACGAGCTGCCCGGGCACGCCCATGTCGCGCAGCATCCCGTACTCGGTGATGTTCACGTGGATCGGGTCGATGCCGAGGTCCTGCTCCAGCTGCCGGTAGTCGCGCATGTGGGATCGGAAGGTGGCGAGGTTGTCGATGCCGAGCTCGTGCCAGATGAACACGTCCGGCAGGACGCCGTGGGCCTTCGCGTACGTGAGGTAGTCGGCCGACCGCTCGGGCTGCCAGCGGGTGTCCCCGGGGCCGCCGATACGGGCGTGGCCCAGCCCGTGCCGGTCGTAGACCTCCTGGATCTTTTCGTACGTGGCCTGCCAGTCCGCGAGGAACTGGTCCTTCTGCGCCGCCCAGTCCGGGTACCAGTTGCCGCCGTCGGGCTCGTTGAAGGGGATGAACAGGTACTTCTCGGGGTGGTCGGACTGGGTGGCGACGGCCTCCGTGACGAACTCGACGATCTCGAGGTAGTCCCACACGCCGTTCGGCTCGTCGACGTACGTGCCGGTGGCCTGGTCGTAGGTGCGGGCGTCGCCGGGGCGCTTGCCGCCGTTGTACGACCAGTCGGGGTAGTAGTCCTGGATGTAGATCGCCAGCCCCTGGCCGTGCTTGGCGAAGAACCCGTCCTCGATCGTCAGCGCGTCGCCGCTGGGGTGCTGGGTGCCGTACGGCGCCTTCTGGGACGAGTTGGTGATGTGGGCGCCGTCGATGAGCGCCTGTGTGGGCACGCCGTCGTCGCCGAAGCCGTACAGCGTCCCGGTGGCGCCGCCGCGGAAGCTGCCGGTGGTCTGCGCGAAGTCGACGGACAGGACGTCGGGCACGGGTCGTTCTCCTTCGTCGGTGGCGGACGCTGCCCATCCTGCCTGGGCGGAGAGGCCGAGTGCGGCGGCCGCTGCGACGGCGACGGCGCCTCGCCGGACGCCGAACTGATGCACGCTTTCACGTGGCTGGGGCACGATCCACTCCTTCGTAGGTCTGATAGCGCCTGGACGGTCGATGTCGGGCGCCGTGAGCCATGAAAGCGTGAATCACGTTCGACCACAAGAGCGGGCCGCGGTCGCGTAACCTTGCGGCGTGAGCCAGGTCCCGAGGGTGAAGCCGCCCGTCATCGCCGACGTCGCCCGCGTGGCGGGTGTGTCGGTGCCCACCGTCTCGCGCGTGCTCAACGGGACGGTGCCCGTCAGCGCGGAGCGGCGGGAGCGGGTCATGGCGGCCGTCAAGAAGCTGGGCTTCCGCCCCAACGGGGCCGCCCGGTCCCTGGCGAGCCAGGCCGGCTCGATGATCGCCGTCTTCGCGGGCAACACCACGCGTTACGGGTACGCGGCCACCATCCAGGGCATCGAGGAGGCTGCGCGCCAGGCCGGCTACATGGTCGTCATCTCCGTGGTGGAGACGGCCGACGGCGCCACGGTCGAGCGGGCCATCGACCACGCCCTCGGCCAACCCCTGGCGGGCGCCGTCGTGCTGGAGTTCGACCCGCCCGGCGTCGCCGCCCTCGCGCAGATGCCGTCCTGGTTGCCCGCCGTCGCCGCCGCCTCCGGCGGCTCGTCGGACGAGGCGATCTCGCACGCCTACATGGACGACCGGCACGCAGCCATCCAGGCCACGCGCTACCTCCTCGACCTGGGGCATCGCACCGTCCACCACGTGGCGATCCCGTCCATGGGGGTCGAGAGCGCGCGCATGGTCGGGTGGCGCGAGGCGCTGCGCGACGCCGGGATCGAGCCGCCGCCGGTGATCCACGCGGGCTGGGACCCGCTGGCCGGCTACGACGCCGGCGTGCGCCTCGCCCGGGACGACGACGCCACCGCGGTGCTGGCGGGCAACGACGAGCTCGCCATCGGGGTGATGAAGGGGCTGGTGGACTCCGGCCGTTCGATCCCCGGGGACGTCAGTGTCATCGGCTTCGACGACCACCCCCTGAGCCAGCTGTGGGTGCCGCCGCTCACCACCGTCCGGCAGGACTTCGTGGGGCTGGGCCACCAGGTGTTCGGCCTCCTCGTCGGCCGGATGGAGGCGGGCGAGCCGCGACCGTCGGTGCGCATGGTGCCCGACCTCGTCGTGCGGCAGTCGACCGGGCGGCCCGCGTCGCGCTAGGCGCACGACCGCGGGTGCCGCGACCTGGGGGAACGGCGGAGGGGACGGCCTGCGCGCGCCGCCGTGCCGCCGTCGCGTCCTGAAATCGACGATCAGATCTCACCCACTATGACGCCGTCGCGGCTTGCATTCTCAGATGATCGACGCTTTCATAGCGTCATCGACGACGCGCCATGGTGGCGAAGGAAGCGAGGCAGCGATGCCGGATCGGGCCGACGAGGGCCAGGAGCTGATGACGTGGGGTGACGGCGCCCTGCGGCTGGTCGTGCGCCGCCCCCAGGACGGCCCGGTCGCCGTGTCCCTGGTCCCTGCGGGAGCACGGCCCGGCCCGCAGGCGCAGCCGCTGGTCGAGGTCCTCGCCGTCGGGCACGGGCACCGTTCCGCCAACCTGCGGAACACGGCCACCGAGATCGGCGCCCGGCTGCGGTACGCGGGCCACGAGGTGACGGGCGAGCCGGGCTGGGAGCGCCTCGAGGTCGTGCAGCGGGACCACGCCGGCGGCCTGGAGGTGCACTCGTTCCTGCGCGCCCGCGTGGGGGGTTCGTCCGTGCAGTCCTGGACGACGGTGCGGAACACCGGACCGGCGACGGTCCAGCTGCAGGCCGTGTCGTCGCTCATGCTCGCCGACCCGTGCGGCCCCGACGCGCTGGACGACGTCGAGTCGATCGAGGGCGACAGCGAGTGGCTGGGGGAGTGGCGCTGGTCGTCCCGACCCGTGCGGGGCCAGACCGGCCTGCCCGCGCTCGGCCTGACCTCGCACCAGCGCCAGGACTCCCGCGGTGCGCGTGCGGTCGTCAGCCACGGCACCTGGTCGTCGGGGGAGCACCCGCCGGCGGGGGCGCTCACCACGGCGACGGCGAGCCTCGCGTGGCAGGTCGAGCACCCCGGGCCCTGGCGGACGGAGCTCGGCGTCCGGCTCGCCGCGGACGACCGCGAGGTGCTGGTGCTCGGCCTGCTCGGACCGACCGACGCCGACCACGCCTGGCTGCGCAGCCTGCGGCCCGGCGAGGAGTTCACCTCGGTGCCCGTGTCGGTCGCCTGGGCCGACGGCGACTGGCAGGCCGCGGTCGGCGAGCTGACCCGCCACCGCCGGGCGGACCGCCGTCCCGCCCGCGCCGCCGGCGCCGTCGTCTTCAACGACTACATGAACACGCTCATGGGCGACCCCACCACCGACAAGCTCCTGCCGCTGATCGCGGCGGCGGGCGAGGCCGGTGCCGACTACTTCTGCGTCGACGCCGGCTGGTACGACGACGGCGGCGACTGGTGGGACTCCGTGGGGGAGTGGCAGCCGTCGCACGTGCGCTTCCCCGACGGCGGCCTCGACCGGGTCCTCGACGCGATCCGGGCCGCCGGCATGGTGCCCGGGCTGTGGCTCGAGCCCGAGGTGATCGGCGTCCGCAGCCCGCTCGCGGCGCAGCTCCCCGAGGACGCGTTCCTGCAGCGGAACGGCACGCGCATCGTCGAGCACGGCCGCTACCTGCTGGACCTGCGCGACGAGCAGGCGCGCAAGCACCTCGACGACGTCGTCGACCGCCTGGTCGACGAGCACGGCGTGGGCTACTTCAAGCTCGACTACAACGTCACGCCGGGCCCCGGCACCGACCGGGACGCCGACAGCGTCGGCGACGGCCTGCTGCGCCACACCCGCGCGTACCTGACCTGGCTCGACGGCGTGCTCGCACGGCACCCCGGCCTGGTCGTCGAGAACTGCGCCTCCGGGGCGATGCGCGCCGACAACGGGCTGCTGTCCCGGCTCGAGCTCCAGTCGACCACCGACCAGCAGGAGCCCCTGCGCTATCCGCCCGTCGCGGCCGGCGCGCTCATGGCCGTGCTGCCGGAGCAGGCGGGCAACTGGGCCTACCCGCAGCCGTCGATGTCGGACGCGGAGATCGTGTTCACGATGGTGACCGGCCTGTCGGGCCGCCTCTACCTGTCCGGGAAGCTCGACGGGATGAGCGCCCGCCAGCGCGCCCTCGTGGCCGAGGGTGTGCGCGCCTCGCGGGCCTGGGACGACGCCGCGCGCGACGCGGTGCCGGTGTGGCCGCTCGGCCTCCCGGACTGGGAGTCGCCCTGGGTGGCCGTCGGCCGGACCACCGCGACCGAGACCCTGCTCGCCGTCTGGTGGCGCGGCGGGGACGAGCACGAGATCTCCGTCCCGGTGCCGCCCGGCACCGTCGAGGCGGCCTACCCCGCCGACGGCTCGGTGTCCGGGCTCGAGGCGGACACCGAGGACGGGTACCTGAGGCTGCGCGCAGCCTCGGGGGAGCCCGGCGCACGAGTACTGAAGATCCGCCATCAGGACGCGCGGTAGCACCACCGTCGTCCAGCCAGGTCCCGGCGTCATCGCTGACGACGGGCGAGTTCCGAGGAGCTGATATGAGGAAGTATCTGACCGGCGCGGCAGCCGCCGCGGCCGTGGCGGCACTGGCACTGACCGGCTGCAGCGACCCCACCGCGGGCGGTGGCGCCGACGCGGGCGAGACCCAGGCCGCCGACTGGCCCGAGCAGACCGCCGACCTGACCGGCACCACCCTGACGATCTGGGCCGCCCAGAACTCGAACACGGTGCCCGAGGCGGTCACGGCCGCGTTCGAGGAGGCCACCGGCGCGAAGGTCGAGATCGTCACGATCCCCGACCCGTACGAGCAGGGCATCCAGACCAAGGTCGCCACCGGCGACAAGCCGGACCTCGCCTTCTGGCAGCCGACGGCGTCGATGCTCACCGCGATCAACGCCCCCACCAACCTGCAGCCGCTCGACGACGCCCCGTGGCTCGACTCCTACAGCCCCGAGGTCAAGGACATCACCGGCACCCTCGACGACACCCGGTACGCCGCGCTCATCACGAGCCCGGCGGTCCAGGGCGTCTACTACAACAAGAAGGTCTTCGCCGAGCACGGCATCAAGGACACCCCGAAGAGCTGGGATGAGTTCGTCGAGCTCGGCCGCACGCTGAAGGGCGAGGGCGAGACCCCGTTCTTCGAGATGGCCGGCGACCGGTGGGCGACCCAGTGGTGGGTGCAGGTGCAGCTCGCCGACGCCGCGGCCGACGGCCTGTGGGACCGCGTCAACACCGGCGAGGAGAAGTTCACCGACCCGACGATCCTCGGCGCCATCGAGACCTACCAGGGCCTCATCGACGACGGCCTGTTCAACGACGACATCAAGACCGCGACGCTGGAGGACCAGGCCGACGCGCTGCTCGCCGGCGACGCCGCCATGGCGGTGCAGGTCAACTCGTTCTTCGGCCAGCTGCAGGCCAAGGCCGACACCGCGGAGCTCGACGACACGATCGGGTTCTTCCCGATCTCGCCCAGCGGCAACGTCGCCACCGTGATCCCCGACCAGTCCAACGCGCTCGTGGCGTTCAAGACCGGGGATGCGAAGCGCGAGGCCGCGGCGCGTCAGCTGCTGTCGTTCTGGCTCGGCGACGGGTACGCGGACTTCGTCGCCGACCGGGAGACCGTCTCCCTGCAGCCCGACGTGCCCACGCCCGACGGCGTGCCGCAGGCGCTGCAGGACGTCCACGCCTCGCTCGCCGACTCCGTCGGGTCGATGCAGTCGCTGGCCGTGGCCAACCCTGACCTGTACATCTACCTGGCTGACATGATCCAGGGGTCCACGACGCCGGAGCAGGTCGCCCAGCAGACCCAGGACCAGTTCGCCCAGCTCGCCCGAGCCCAGGGCGTCGAGGGCTTCTGAGCCTCGTTCTTTGAGCCTCGCTCTCTGAGCCGAGCCGAGCCGCGCCGGGGGGGGGGGGGGGGGGGAAGCCCCCCCCCCCCCGCCAAAGAGCCCCCCCCCCCCCCCCCACCCCCCCCCCCCCCCCCCCCCCCCCCCCCCCCCCCCCCCCCCCCCTCCCC
>NZ_JBHJVM010000003.1:80175-167468 GCF_042264825.1 Isoptericola sp. NPDC056134 | reverse complement strand
AGCGTGGGGGCCCCCCCCCCCCCCCCCGCCGCCGCCGAAAGGTGATGCACCGATGACCGCGACCCTCAGCACAGGCGCGCCGGCCCGCCCGGCGCCGAAGCCCCGGCGCGCCGCGCCCGGCAGGGACGAGAGAACCCGCAAGAACCACCCCGCGTGGTTCCTCGTGCCGGCCTTCGTCGTCCTGGGCGTGTTCTTCTTCGTCCCGACGATCTTCAACTTCGTCTACGCGCTGACGGACTGGTCGAGCTTCAAGGCCTCGATCTCGTTCGTCGGGCTGCGCAACTTCGCCGACCTGCTCAGCAGCGGCACGCTCCTCGCGTCGCTGCGGATCACGCTGGTCTACGCGGTGCTCGTCGCCATCTTCCAGAACCTGTTCGGGCTGCTGCTCGCGCTCCTCCTCGAGCGCGACACCCGCGTCAACCGGTTCGCGCGCGTCATGTTCTTCGTCCCGGTGATCATGTCGGCGCTCGCCGTCGGCTACGTCTTCCAGGCGATGCTCAAGCCGGACGGCGCGGTCAACGGGATCCTCAGCACCGTGCTCGGCACGGACGTCACCATCCCGTGGCTGGGGAGCACCACCTGGACGCTCGTCGTGGTCGCGCTGATCCACTCGTGGAAGTGGATGGGCCTGTCGATGCTCATCTACCTGGCGGGCCTGAAGACCATCAACGAGGACGTGCTCGAGGCTGCTCGGCTCGACGGCGCCTCCGCGTGGCGCACGTTCCGCGACGTCCGGTTCCCCTTGCTGGCGCCGGCCATCACCTTCAACGTCGCCACCGCGCTGCTCGGGTCGATGAACGGCTTCGACATCGTGCAGGCGACCACCGGCGGCGGCCCGGCCCGCACCACCGAGCTGCTCAACATCTTCATCTTCCGGACCTTCGGGCAGGGGCTGTTCGCGCAGGCCACGACGATGAGCCTCGTGCTGTTCGTGGTGGTCGTCGCCCTCGCGTTCCCCGTCATCCGCACCCTTCGCAAGCGGGAGGAAGTCCTGTGACCACGCAGACCGCTCACCCGACCACCCGTACCCGCGCCGTCCGTCGCCCGACCGGCGGGCGGACCGGAGCCTGGCGCCGGGTGCAGCCCGTCGCGGCGCTGCTCGCCGTCGTCCTGCTGATCGGCATGCCGCTCTGGATCGTCGTCGTCACCGCGGGCAAGACCCAGGCCGAGGCGCTCAACCCCAACCTGTCCCTGCCCTCCACGTGGCAGTACCTGGAGAACTTCGCCGCCGTCTGGGACCAGGGGCGCGTGCCCGCGGGCTTCTTCGGCAGCCTCCTGATCATGGTGCCCGCCGTGATCGGCGTGCTCGTGCTCGGCTCCCTCGCGTCCTGGGTGCTAGCCCGGCGGACCACCCGCGGCTACGCCGTGCTCTACGCCCTGGCGATCAGCGGCATCGTGCTGCCCCCGGCCGTCGTGACCATCGTGCTGCTGCTGCGCCAGCTCGGCCTCGCCGGCACCGCGATCGGCATGATCGGCGTCTACATGGGCATGTACATGTCGACGGTGATCTTCTTCGTCACCGGCTTCGTGCGGACCATCCCGCACGAGCTCGAGGAGGCCGCCCGCGTCGACGGCGCCCGGCCGCTGCGCGTCTTCGGCACGATCATCCTGCCGCTGCTGGTGCCGGTGCTCTCCACCGCCACGATCCTCATCTGCCTGTACGTGTGGAACGACGTCTTCTACGCGTTCTTCGTCGTCGGCGGGAGGCTCGACACCCTGCCGCTCAACCTCTTCCAGGTCGCCAGCGCGGGGCTCTATCTCGACAACTGGCACCTGATCTTCGCCTACGTGATCCTCATGAGCCTGCCGCTGCTCGTCGTCTTCGTCATCGCGCAGCGGAAGATCATCTCGGGCATCACCTCTGGTGCGGTCAAGTGAGCTGAGCGTCTCGGAGAACGGCGAAGTGCGCCGCGTCGTGCGTCCGTAGGAGCGCAGTCGGACGTGTTCGAGAACGACGACGACACCCAGGTGCCACACCCGCCGCCTGGCGCAGCCCGTCTAACGCCCTCTAGCACCGAACTCGTAGAGCACGCGAACGAGCTGACGCCAGTCGTCGTCAGAGACGAGTGCACGGGCACGGCGTGCGAGCGCGTTGATGTCGTCCACGAGGCGCGCGGCCTCGTCTGCGCGACCATCGGCATACCGGGCGTCCAGGAGGTAAGGCGACTCGCGGACGGCATGCATCGCGACGGTGTCGAGGAAGATGGCGAGTGCGCGGGCTGCGCGCCGACGTTCGACCGCTTCTCTCTCCTCGCGCGCGTCAGTGTTCTCGGCGTCTGGCATCGCGGGTTCTCGAGCCTCGACGTCCGCAACCAGCTCAGGGACCACGACCCGGAAGCGGCCCTTCCACAACCGGCTGAACGCCTCGTCCACGGCGAGGCTGACCACGGTGCCGATCTCAGCGTCGCTGTGATCGGTCTCGTCGATGGACTCCCGAAGCCCGGCCACCTCGTAGGCGAACCGGAGCAGGTTGTCGTCCGTCATCGACGCCCCGACGACGAGGAGGTGCTTGGTGAGCATGAGCGACTGGACGAGTGAACCGACCGGCTTCCAGCGGGTGTCGTAGTGTACGAACGAGCTGCGCGACAGGACGATCGACCCGGGATGCCTGACATCGCCGTGCATCTTCAACAGCCAGGGACGCTCGCTCGATGTCCGCGCCCACGGCAGGACGTCGACGGCCGAAATGCCCTTCGGCCCGCGGGACGCTGTGACGGCCTGCTCGTAGAGCCGGTCGTAGTTGGTGGTCACGGCTTCCCGCACCCGGAGGCTCGCGAGCAGGGCGTGGGCGAGGCTCGGCCGTGCCGAACGTTCCTCGACGACGTCCGCCACCAGTCGGCCGAGCTCTGTCTGCGAGCCGGCCGGGTCGGCCTTCCGGTTCGCCGCAAGGGTCACCTGGACGAGCTCGGCCTGTTCCAGCGGGCCGAGCTTTTCGATCCGGTCCTTGAGCTCGCCGAGATCGAGCCGGTGGACGAGCTCTGACAGCAACCCGCTCCAGGACGGCAGACCCGCGGCAATGCTCACCCCGGCACCGAAGAACAACGCCACCTCGCCCCGGCGGACTCGCTCCCCGAGCGTCTTGGCAGTGTCGGCGTTCGACCCTAGAGGCGCCGGCACGTCCGTCTCGCGACGGCGATGCTGCAGGGCGGCATAGTCAGACCGCTCCCAGGCGACGAGCGCGACGTCGACGCCGAGCTCTGCTGTTGCCTTGCCGAGAGCGGAGACCAGCGCAGCGATGACCTGGCCACGCCGTCCGCCCTGCCCACCACCATCGGTCCCGAGGACGGGCATCGCAACGAGGGGCAGCTGGCGTCCCGCGTCAGTCGCGGTTGGGAGCAAAGCATGGCCGGAGCGCTCGACGATCGACTCCACCACACGGGCTGCGACGTCCCCGATGCCGGACGGCGATGCCGCGATGGTGTCGACGAACCACACCACCGGTGCCGACCCGCCCGCCGGCTGCACCCGAGCCGGCAGAGCTGCACCGGGCCCCCAGCCCTGAGGCCGCAGGGATCTCCAGGTGCCATCGGGTCCGAGGCCGGCCGTCTCGCGCCATTGTGCTCTCACCCCGAACCGGGCGTCGGTGGGGATGACGACGGCGTCGGCGCTCAGGGAGTCCAGCCGTCCGTGGACCACGAAGAGGTGTCCGCGCGTCATGGGGGAAAGGTAGGGGAGCGCGCATCTTCTCGCGCGGTGGTCGTCCCGCTCGTGGCGACGCTTCCAGGGCTCCTCGTGCACTGGGCCGAGCGGGAACGCGCAGGAACGCGCAGGAACCTTAGTTCTGTGCGGTCGCCGCGGACGAATCTGAGACCTGGGGAAGGAGACCGCTGCGTTGTCCGCTCCACAGCACCACGAGTTCGTCGCGTGCGCGGGTGGCCGCGACGTACAACAGCGACCGCTCCCTCAGTTCGGCGTCGGCACGGTCGGCCTCGGGCAGGGACGACAGCCCGACCCCCCAGCCGGCCTCGTCCGGTGAGACGCCGAACAGCACGACCCGCTTGAACTCCATGCCCTTGGAGCGGTGCATGGTCATGACGAGCACGCTGCCGGTACCGGTCGCGGCGTCGTCCTGGATGAACTTGGCCTTGATGTGACGCTCGCTGAGTGCATGGACGACCTTGTCTCCCATGACCTTGGTGCGAACCAGGACGCCGATCGTCTCGGGGGCGTCTCCACCGTCCAGCCACGTCTGGGCGAGCTCTGCCGTGCGCTCGTACTCGTCGAGGAGGGACGAGACACCGACCTCACGGGGCGCAGGACCGGACCGCGCGGAGCGGTACCCGGTGACTGTGGCGTCCTCGGCCTCCATGTCCACCCAGTCCTCGCCGGCCAGCACGCCGACGGCGTAGTGGAGCACCTGTGCTGTCGTGCGGTAGTTCAGGGTGAGGCGTCGCGACCGGCCGCGGACGTTGATCCCGTAGCGCGACAAGACGATCTTCTGGCCGTAGATCCGCTGCTGCGAGTCCTCGGCGAGGAACAGGTCGTTCGGCCCCTGCGCGACGAGAGCGCGCAGGAGGACCAGGCGCGACGGCGCGAGGTCCTGACCCTCGTCGACCAGCACGTGGTCGGCGAGCCGTGCCGTTCCCGCGGCGGACATCGTGTCGAGGTGAGCGGCGGCGATCATCGCCTTCTCGTCCCAGTCGGTCGAGCCGGCGGCGTCCGCCGACGCGCGGTAGGCCTCGATCACCTTCCAGACGGCCACCCGCTGGGCTCGGTTCAGGGCGACGCCGCGACCCGGTCGACGGACCCGCAGGTACTCGTCGCGGGTGGTGACCTTGTTCGGCACGACGACGGTCGCGTATTCGGCCACCATGAACGCCTGGCTGCGGAGCTCCCGGGGCAGGTCCGCGCCGGCGTCACCGAGCGCAGCCTCCCAACGTGCCGCGGCCGTGGGGTCCAGGACGTAGGGGGAGCGTGCCCCGAGCACGGATGTGACGGTCTCGCCCCAGGCGGGCGACGCGACGTGCACGTCCTCCGCCTTGGCGATCACCCGCCGTGCGATCGCGTCCACGCCGGCGACGTACACCCCCGGCTGCCCGAGCTCGTTGGCGATCGGGATCCGTGGGTCGAGCATCTTGAGGGTCTCGAGAAGCGACGAGGCCAGGGTCCTGTTGAACGTCGTCAGGACGACGCGCGCGTCCGGGTCCTGGCGGGCCAGGTGCCGAGCCCGGTGCAGCAGCACCACGGTCTTCCCGGTGCCCGCGCCGCCGGAGAGGCGGAAAGACCCGTTGCGGTGCCTGAACGCGTAGTCACGCTGCTCGGGGTGCAGGAACACGCGCCACCGGCCGAAGTTGTCGTCCTCGATGGCGGCGCGCAGCGCGGCGTCGTCCTCGATGAACGCGAAGTCCATCTGGGCGGCGGGCTGCTTGAGCGCGGTGAGGAGCTGCTCGTCGCTCCGGGAGTCCGGTGTGATCGGGGGAGGGGTCAGACCCAGCTTCTCCTTGACCGCCGCAAGGCCGGTGCCGATCGAGAGATCCAGCAGCGCGTCGCCCTGCCAGGCAGCAGGCGCCAGCTGCGCCACCACCAGCATCTGGTCCTCGGTCTCGGCGAACGACGCCTCGGTGGCCGTGTCCGGGTCGATGCCGAGGTCGATGAGGTCCGCGACGGTGATCCCCTGCGTCTGCAGCAGGGGGTAGGTCCGCAGGTCGACGTCGTCGGGCTTGGGCTTGGCGGCGAGCTCGGAGACGTGCTCGTTCACGGGCGGAGTCGCGACCTGGTCCGCCTTGACCAGCTCGGCGATGCCGTTGCGCGGGTTGATGCGCACGACGGCGTTCTTGGCGTAGGTGATCGCCTCGTCGTGCGGGTAGGTCCCGAGGTAGACGTAGTGCGCCTCAGCGGCCTGGCCCTGGATCTTGACCAGCACCGCGCGCCAGAAGTCGTTGACGCGACCCGTGCGGATGCGCGAGTCGGCGGAGCCGTTGATCGGCTCGATGTGGAGGCCGGGAGCGGTGTCGTCGTCCTGCAGCTTCTCGAGGAAGGCGAACGCGGCCTTCCGCACGGCGCCGTCGAGCTTGCCGAAGGACGGTCCCAGGATGATCTGCGGCATCGGTCGTGGTTCCTCCGGGTCAGTGGGTCAGTGCTGCGCGGATGGCAGCGGCGTCAGGGGCGAGGACGGTCCAGCCCTCAGCGGCGAGGTGGTGGGCCGTCTCCTGGTCGATGTCGTCCGTGTCCACGGTGACCATACGTGCAGGCCACGATAGTGAGAGCGGCGCCCCGTAGCCCACCTCGTCGCCTGAACGTCGATGCTTCTACGCCGAGCGTTGCCAGATCGAGGATCGCGACAGGCGGAGTGCGCTCACGGGTGAAATTCGGTTCGCGGTTCCGCAGTTCTGCCGGGCGGCCGACGGTGCAGGACCGTTCCGATCGGGTCCAGGGTTAGAGTCTGCCCGTGTTGTCAGGTGGTCCACTCGTGAGTCCGACGTCCACCCCAGAGGCCACTTCCCGGCAGGCAGGTGGATCGGGGGGCGACCTTGCGGTCATCGATCTCTTTGCAGGTGCGGGTGGTCTGAGTGCTGGCCTGCACAGGTCATCGAGCAGGTTCCGCGTCGCGCATGCGGTCGAGAGCGACGTCGCAGCTGCCGCCACCTATGCGAAGAACTTCGGGGACGTCGTTCATGCCGGGCCGATCGAAGACTGGTTGAAGCAGGTCGAGAAGGTTGAAGCAGACGTGATCGTCGGGGGTCCCCCGTGCCAGGGATTCTCGAGCATCGGTAGCCGCGACCCGAATGACGCCCGCAACTCCCTCTGGCGGTATTTCGTCGAGACGGTGAGGCGCGCCCGGCCGCGCGTCTTTGTCATGGAGAACGTCCCGGCGTTCATCCGCTCCCGCGAGTACGCAGAGTTTGTCGCATCCTTCGTCGAGGGCGAACTCAGGGCATATGAACTCGTGACCGAGGTGGTCGACTCCGCCGACCACGGTGCACCGCAGCACCGCAGACGCGCGATCGTCATGGGGTTTCATCGAGACGAGGGGAAGCCGGTGCACCTCGAGATGGCCGATCATCCGAAGGCCACCGTGCGTGACGCGTTCCAGGGCGTCCGGCCGTTCGTGGGTGATCTGGGCCTCGGGCCCCGGAAGACGCGAGTCGGGAAGGCGTGGCTGCCAGGTGCATTCCGCAGCGACGAGCTCCATTTCACCCGGACGTGGTCCGCGACCGAGGAGGAGAGGTTCCGAGCCGTGCCGTACGGCGGTAGCCGCATCGACCTGCCGAGGGACCTGGCCATGCGGTGCTGGAACGACAACCCACGAAGCGCGAGCGATGTCATGGGGAGGCTGGTCTGGGAGCGCCCGTCGGTGACCATACGTACCGAGTTCTTCAGGCCGGAAAAGGGGCGCTTCACCCACCCGACCCAGCATCGTGCGATCACGCACTGGGAGGCCGCCCGGCTGCAGGGATTCGACGACGACTACTTGTGGGTCGGTGGGCGGGCAGACATCGCACGACAGATCGGCAACGCCGTTCCCGTTCACCTCGGCGAGGCGATCGGACGACACCTGGCCGCCACGTTGGCCTAGATCGGTCGAACGCCTGTTCTGATGCGGGTGAAATGTTCTCGACGTGTGCCCCTGGCGCACAATCGCAGAGCATTCGCTAGCGTGTTCTGTCGCAGGCATCCCCTAGGTTGCTGGTCAGGTACCGGACATCGCTCCGCTCACCGATGAGGACGAACCGACGGATTGGTGCAGACGTGCAGTTGCAGGGTTGGGAACGTGGCGCCTCGCGCCTCGCCGACGTGGTGGCGGAGCAGACTGACCGATGCCTCGAGGTCTACGAGAAGGACCCGAGCCGCGTCGAGCAGGACGCGAACAACGAGCTCCGGATCTCGTCCGGTGGATACAACGACCGGCAGCTCGAGGAGCTCGTCCAGAACGCGGTCGACGCGGCTCGGTCGGGGGGCGAACGGATCGAGGTCGTCCTTACGCGTGAGGCGCTGTACGTGGCCAACGACGGCAAGCCCTTCGACGAGGAAGGCCTGCTGTCGATCATGGCCTCCGACATCTCGACCAAGGATGACGACTCGGTCGGGAAGTTCGGCATCGGCTTCAAGTCCGTTCTCGCGGTGTCGGACTCACCGAAGGTGCTGAGTCGGTCCATTTCGTTCGGTTTCGACCGCGAGTGGTCCGCGAGGATGCTTCAGGAGGAGGGCTATGAACTCGCGAAGTACCCCGCGATGCGGTTGGCGCGATTGGTCGACCCTGAGGCCGAGGGGGCAGCGGACCCGCTTCTCGCTGAACTGATGTCCTGGGCGAGTACGGTCGTCGTGCTTCCACTTTCGACATCCTGGAGCACGCTCTCACGTCGTCTTTACGACTTCTCGGCGGCGTTCGTCCTGTTCTCGCCGCACATTCGTCGTGCGACGCTCCGTAACTTGGCAGAGCCGGAGGACCATGACCACAGGAGGTGGCGCAAGCCAACGCGCGAGGTGACGGCGGAACCTGGGGGCGGCCTGTTGACCACCCTGCGTGCTGGTGGCGCGAGCTCCGAGTGGGCGGTCGCGAGCACCGTGTATCGCCCGAGTGAGGAGGAGATCGTCGACGGCGGCCACGTCGCAGGTCGGACGGAGGTGGCAGTTCGGTACGCGGTTCAGATCCCCCCAGGGGCTGGGGACGGGGCGTTCTGGGCGTACTTCCCGACGCGGGAGCGGACCACGCTCTCGGGCATCGTCAATGCTCCCTGGAAGCTCAGTGACGACAGGACGCGGCTCCTGGCCGGTGACTTCAACGAAGGAATCCTTCGGAAGGTGTTGCCCGGCCTGGTCGGTGAAGCTATTGCTTCGTTCGACGGCTCAGGGGACGACGCTGTCCGAGCACTTGACGTCCTCCCAGCTCGAGGTCGTGAGGGACGCGGCTGGGCGGACGACGTGATCAACCAGCCGGTCTTCGAACGGATGCGCTCAGTTCGATCGTTGCCTGACGGACTCGGGAACCTTCACCTCCCCTCAGAGCTTCGATGGCCCGGTGAGCTGCCGCCCCGATGGACAGACGCGTGGTCAGAGGTGCCCGGTGCCCCGCTGGATCGCTGGGTCCACCCGGGCGTCAACACGAACCCCGAGCGGCGTATGAAGGTCCGTCGACTGCTCCAGTGCGATGGCGCGGACGACGAGGGGAACGCAGGGATTGACGAGTGGCTCGAAGCACTCGTTGCTCACGGCACGGCAGAGGAGTCGGCTGCCGCGATCGGCGTCGCCGCACTCCTGCAAGACGATTCAGGCAGGCTGAGCGACCAAGCCAGAATCCGAGCCCAGCGCGGTCTCGTCAACGCTCGGATCGTCCGACTCGAGGACGGGACGCTGTGTCCGCCGGTACGAGGCAAGATTTTTGTTCGGGTGGAGGGGGACAAACGCGAGGATGTCGCGTTTGTCGATCCGGATCTCGCGAGGATGCCCGGCATCCGGGAGGCGCTTGCCAAGCTCGGCGTCGTCGTCATGGACCGGAGCGGAGAGCTGCGTGCTCTCCTGACTCGAGCAAAGCAACCCGAGTATCTGCGACGCCCTGAGCAGGTATGGGGGCGGATCTGGGAGGTTCTTCGGGACATTCCGATCGCGACGTCCCTGCAGATCCTTCGTGAGGACCTCGGCCATCGTCTCGAACTTCAGATGCGGGTTCGCACAGCTGCCGGAGCCTGGACCACGCCAGGAAACGCATACCTTGCGGGAGTAATCGTCCCTGCGGACGCCACCCGTGACCGTGACCGGCTGATCGACCCACGCTTTCACCGCGACGACGCCGAGATGCTTCGCGAGATCGGGGCGGTCGAGGCTCCTGTCTGGCGGCACGGCATGCCGCGTGAGCGCTGGTTGGATGCGTACGAGGAGGAGGTCCAGGACAGGTTCATCGAAGGCCAGTCGGGTGCTCGTCCCGATCGGAGCAAATTGGTCGTCGAGGGTTCTGCGCCACCGTGGCCCCTTCAGCCACTGCTGGAAATGAGTGGCGAGGCGCGGGCCGCGGTGACCAAACACATCCTGGGACGCGGTAAGCCAGACGCATGGACGGTCCGGCACACGACGAACAGCAGTTATGGCTCGAAGCGGTATCGGGCACCGGAGATCTACTTCGTCCGAAGGTTCGGCCTCATTCGGACAGTGATGGGTCTGCGGACGCCCAAGAAGGTCCTGATGGCGGACAACGCGTACGACGCCTCCGTACTGCCGACCTTCGAGATCGGCGAGCAGCTGGCGGATGCCATCGGGCTGTTGAGGAGCGCGGACAGCTTCAGCGTGGACGACTGGACCGCGATGAAGGCGATCGCCGACGGGTGGACCGCGACGGACGAGGACGACGGCCGTCGCTACGAGTTCTACACGTGGCTTGCGGGGCACATCGAGCCGGAGACCTTGGTCGCCAGGGTCGGGCGAGCACGCCAGAGCGTGAGTTGTCGGCACGTCGGCGTCACCGCGGAACCGACGGTCTACGCCTCTCTGCTCGAGGCGATGGTCCCGGCTGTCCTGGTCTCGGATCCGGACGACGTCGACCGCCTCATCGAGTTCTGGCGGCTTCAGCCAGGCAAGGACCTTCTCCAGGAGGAGCTCATCGTCGAGCGTTCCGGGGAACCGTTCTACCTCACGGACGCGTTCCCGCCGCTCAAGCTCCGCCTCGACCCGGAGGACCGCGACGTCCAGCTCCAGCCGTGCTCGCGCATCGTCCGGATGATCGCCACGCCGCAGGGGCAGAAGGCCAGCCCGATCCCCGCATTTCGCGAGGAACACATCGTCCACGTCACGGCGTCCGAACCGGGCCAGCGCCTCGCGCAGGTCTCGGATCTGCTGGGGCTCGACCTCGACCACCGGGCCATCGTCAAGATCTTCGACGAGATGGAGCGGTCAGCTGCCAACCTGCGCCGCCAAAAGGTGAGGAAGGCGGAGGACGACGACCGTCGGCTGCTTGAGGCGGTCGGCGAGGACGCCCTGCGTCGGGTCGTGCCCAAGCAGGCGCTCGACGCCCTGGAGAGCCGCGCGGATGGGGTTGTTCGCCCGGAGGAGGTCGCGGCGCTCGCCCGTGCTGTGCACGGGGTGGGCATCCTGAAGTCCCTGCGTTCGGCCCTGGACGACAACGGCCTCGAACCACCCAAGGAGTGGGCAGGCCGCCGGCTGACCCGCACCTGGGTCGAGTCGATGGGCTTCCCCGGCGACTGGGCCGGATTTCCCTCGACGCCGCGTCCGGCTGTCGAGGTGATCGACGGGCCGGTCGAGCTCAAGCCCTTGCACAAGTACCAGGAGAACGTCACAGACCGGATCAAGAGCCTCCTCCGCCGGATCGGACCTGATCGAGGCATGGTCTCGCTGCCAACGGGCGCCGGGAAGACCCGTGTCGCCGTCGAGGCCCTGGTCAACGGTGTTAGGGACGGTGACATCGACTTCACGAAGCCGCTCGTGTGGATCGCGCAGACGGATGAGCTCTGCGAACAGGCCGCCGAGAGCTGGACCTACGTGTGGCGGGCCATCGGCCCGCAGATCCCCATGCGCCTGGGGCGGCTCTGGGCGAACAACGAGGTGCCGGAGGAGCCAGGGGCTTTCCAGCTCGTCGTCGCCGGCGTGGACAAGCTTGACAAGATCCGTGATCGCGCCGGTGACACGTACGACTGGTTGCGACAGCCATCGGTCGTCGTCGTGGACGAGGCCCACACCTCCACCGCCCCGACTTATACCAAGGTCCTCGAGTGGCTCGGCCGCAGTACGCGTGGTCGCAACGACGCGGACAGGAAGCCGCTCATCGGTCTCACGGCCACGCCGTTCCGAGGGCTCTCCAAGGATGAGACCGAGCGTCTCGTGGGCCGTTACGACGGGAATCGTCTCGACCGGGGGTCCTTCACCCACGCGGACAACCCCTACCCGGAGCTGCAGGACATGGGCGTGCTCGCCTCTGTCCGACAGCGCGTCATCGACGGTACCGACGTGTCGCTCTCGGAAAGCGACATCGACGAGATCGAGAAACTCCGTCGGCTGCCCTCCGCGGTCACCGAACGACTCGGCGGCGACCTGGAGCGCACGCTCCGCGTCGTGGACTCGATCGCCGACCTCCCTCAGGATTGGACGATCCTCGCGTTCGCGCCCTCGGTGGAGAACTCCCGCGTCATGGCGGCGCTCCTGTCGCACCGCGGAATCTCTGCGGTGTCCATCTCTTCCGACACCGAATCGGCAGCCAGGCGTCACTACGTCGAAGAGTTCAAGGCCGGTCGGATCAGGGTGATCACGAACTACAACGTCCTGACGCAGGGATTTGACGCACCTCAGGTCCAGGCCGTGTACGTCGCCCGTCCGACGTTCTCGCCGAACGTCTACCAGCAGATGATCGGCCGCGGCCTCCGCGGCCTCAAGAACGGTGGATCGGAGGAGGTCCTGATCGTCAACGTGAGGGACAACTTCGAGAAGTACGGAGACATGCTCGCGTTCAACGAGTTCGAGTACCTGTGGGCACGATGATCACGTCGATCACACTCGATGAGAGTCAGCGGGCCGTCGTGGGCGTGGTCGCGAGCGCACGCCAGGTAGTCGTCGCAGGCCCGGGTTCCGGAAAAACCGAGGTCGTGTCGGCCCTGGTGGACGGCCTCATCGAGGACGAGGGTGTGGACCCTGACGACGGCATCCTTGTCGTCAGCTTCTCGAACGCGGCAGTCCACGCGGCGGACAGCCGGCGTCGGACGCGCGGGGCCGAGCCGGTCACCATCGTGACGCTCGACTCGCTCGCCGCGCGCCTCGTTCGCGAGCACGCCGACACGGAGACCGACGGCCTGGACTTCGACGGACGGGTGGCCCTGGCGACGCGACTCCTCCGCGACGGTGAGGCCGACGAGACACTGGAGGACGTCGAGCATCTCGTGGTCGACGAGATGCAGGACGTCGTCGGTGTGCGCGCCGACTTCCTCCTGGCGATGCTCGAGCACCTTCCTGAGGGCGCGGGCTTCAGCATCCTGGGCGACCCCGCCCAGGGGATCTACGATTTTCAGCTCCGTCCGGACCAGTCGGGCAAGGGCCCTCGTTCGACCACGACGTCGTCCGAGATGATCGACCGTGTCCTCGCCATGGGCGATGTGGAGTTGAAGGCGCTCACCGGCCAGTACCGCGCCACGAGCCGGGACACACGTGCGGCCGCGGCGCTTCGTGATCAAGCGCTCGCAGGGGACGACACAGGGGAGGTCTCCGGCTTCGAGGCTGGCATCATTCCGGTCGGCGACGTGACGGAAGCGATCAACGTGACCAGCCGGTGGAGTGGGACGACGGCTTTCCTGACGGCGAACAACGGGCAGGCAATGCTGGTCGCTCGGGAGATCGGCGACCACGGTCACGGTGCGGAGCTGAGGCGAAGCGCTCAGCAGCGCGTGCTGGCCGGATGGCTGGCCCGTGCGCTGGGTGACGTCCCGTCCGGGTCGGTGAACCGCGACGAGTTCGTGGCGAGAACGTCGACCGTTCTGCCCGATGCCGACGTCGCAGCTCTCTGGCGCTCCGTGCGGGGAGTCGTCGGCGGGCGAGGCACCGAGGTGGACGTGAAGGCGCTGGCAAGGCGGCTGTCGACGCTGGGTTCTCTGGTCGCGGACCTGGTGGACCGACCAGGGGCCGAGTATGTGGTCTCGACCGTTCACCGGGCCAAAGGGCTGGAGTTCGACAACGTCGTCCTTGTCGACTTTCCCGACAAGCCTTGGCTCGGCGCGCCCGTCGTTCCGGGCGAGGTCGCGAGAACACGCTTCGTCGCGATCACCCGTGCGCGCGACCTGATCGCACGCGCCACCGGTCCTGACGACCGTTGGCTGCGTCGGACGCCAGGGACGGGTCGGTGGTACTGCCGGGGGCGTGAGCGGTGGCAGACCTTCGGGTTCGAGATCCGGGTCGAGGACGTCGACACCGCGGAACCTGCCGGGGACGATCCCGTCCTGGTACAGCACCTGCTCGCAAACGCCGTTCGGCCGGGGGCAGGGCTCGACCTTGTCCTCGACCCGAATAGGTCGAGCCTGACCGTTCCCGTATACACCATCGTTCACGGGGGCGTCGCTGTTGCCCGCACGTCGCGCTCGTTCGGAGAGGCATTGGCGGCTCGCATCGGCACGATGGAAAAGGGCCGCAGGAACTGGCCCCGTCTCACTGGGGCGCGTGTCGAGTCGGTGGCGACCGCTGCCGGCGATGCCCAGAGCGGAGGCGTGGGGCGGCACGGCCTGTGGCTGGTTCCGGTGCTCGCCGGGATGCTCGATCTCAACTGGAAGGAGGATCCCCGTGCGTGATCTCGACCCCTGGTACGAGGCCCGGGACAAGATGGTCGAGGCGGTCGTCGCCGACCTCCACGGGTCTGTGCACGACGACGAGCTGACCGAGGAACCGCTCGAGAGGTTCGTCGTCGGAATCCTCTACCCTCAGGCCTCTGACGACGGTGCGCCGGTGGAAGTCGCCGACGAGACACCCGACGGCGAGGCGGGAACTGCGCCGGACGCCGATTATGATCCCGGTGTCTCGTTCGCCCATCTCCGGTATCCGTCGACGATGGGGCTCACCTGCGGACTGACTTCTTCGACGACGCGCCTGATCGTCGAGGTCGAGGCGGACCGCTACGAGCCGGTCTCCGCCGGCGAGGGAACCGCAGGCGATCCGGGTGTCGCAAGCCGTGCACACGCCCGGCGGCACGATCGGTGGCAGCTGGTGGCCGAGCGTCCGTACCCCGTCGAGATCGAGGTCGGCGTGGCATCGACGCAACGGACCCAGGTGGCTGACGGACTCGAGCTGCGCACCGTGGTGCGGAACCCCCGGGACGGCGTCACCAGCGTGACCCTGGTCCTTGTCAACACCAAGAAGAGGCCCGAGAAGGGCAAGGCCGATGCCCTCTGCTGGTTCCGCCCGGTGATGAAGGTCCGGACCCCGGACGGTGCGTTCGTCGACCGTGATCCCCGGCGACGGTTCGGGCATCGTGACCCGGACGAGCTCAGCGGTGACCTTCTCTACAGGTCCGAGAGGCACCTGGCAGTCGGACACGGTGTCGCGGTGACGTGGCAGGAAGGTCCGACCGTGACGTGCGTGGAGACGACGTTCTTCCCGGAGCACGATCTGCGCCTCGCCAAGGCCGACCGCGACGACGTCGCCGGACTGGGGATGTCGGAGCTCGGTGAAGCGCCTGATGTGCAGGCCCTGCTGGACCCGCTCGTTGCGCTCGTGGAGAGGTACGGCGAATGGGTGGACCGCCAGGAGGCGCGTCTTCCGGATCTGGCCGAAGAGCTTCGCCCGATCGCACGTCAACACCTCGACGACGCCAGGATCGCGGCCGCGCGGATGTCGCGGGGCATCGACCTGGTCGCCCGCGACCCCGAGGCCGAACGTGCGTTCCGGGTGATGAACGTGGTCATGCAGGAACAGCGTGCAAGGCAGGAGCTGATCCGCAGTGGCCCCGGGTCGGCGGTCGGTGACGTCAAGGGGGAGTGGCGGCCCTTCCAGATCGCGTTCATCCTCCTGAACCTCGAAGGGCTGGCCGACGCGCGCAGCGACGACAGGGATCTCGCCGATCTCCTGTGGTTCCCCACGGGCGGTGGCAAGACTGAGGCGTACCTAGGCCTCATCGCGTTCTCCCTCGTCCTCCGCAGGCTTCGTCGGGCAGGTGTGGACGGCGACGGCGCCGGCGTCGGTGTCATCATGCGCTACACGCTTCGCCTGCTGACCCTGCAGCAGTTCGAGAGGGCGGCTGGGCTCATCTGCGCCCTCGAGGAGCTCCGAGGTCGTGTCCCCGAGCTGCGCGATACCGCGCCGTTCTCTCTCGGGCTCTGGGTGGGGCAGGGCGCGACACCCAACGACGCGAAGGCGGCCGCCCAGGCGATCCGCAAGCGTCGGCAGGGAGAGGACCCGGGGGACGGCGGAGATCCGGTTCAGCTGCTGCGCTGTCCCTGGTGCGGCAGCAAGCTGTCGGCGGACGACTATGAGGCCGACCGCTACGCGGACAGGGTCGTCGTACGGTGCCCCGGGCTTGACTGCCACTTCCACAAGGGCGGCGGCCTGCCGGTCCACCTTGTCGACTCCGACGTCTACCGCGAGCGCCCGTCGCTCGTCATCGGAACGGTCGACAAGTTTGCGATGCTCGCGTGGCGTGAGCAGGCCGGTCGCCTTTTCGGCAACGGTCACGACGCACCACCGGACCTGATCGTGCAGGACGAGCTGCACCTCATCTCAGGGCCGCTGGGCACGCTGGTCGGGCTCTACGAGACGGCGATCGACCACCTTGCAACGGACCGCGAGACCGGCGCTCGCCCCAAGCTCGTGGCTTCGACGGCCACGATCAGGCGTGCGGCCGGACAGGTCAAGGCGGTCTTCGATCGTCGATCCGCGCAGTTCCCTCCTCCCGGCCTCGACGCGGACGATTCGTTCTTCGCCGTCGATGCCTCCCCGCGCGAGAAGGGGACGCGACGGTACGTGGGTCTCATGGCTCCGGGGACCAGCCACGCCACCCTTCTGGTGCGGACCTACGCCGCGCTCCTGCAGGGCGCCAGGGACCTCGACGCCCCGGATGAGGTGAAGGATGCCTACTGGACGATCCTGGGCTACTTCAACAGTCTTCGCGTGCTCGGAGCCGCCTACATCCAGTCGATCGACGACGTCCGCGACCGGATCGGTGTCGTTGCAGGCCGCAGGGGATCGGAGAAGCGTGAGACCAGAGATCCTCGCGAACTGACGTCACGCAAGAAGGCCAGCGAGATCCCGGAGGAGCTCGAGGCTCTGCAGACGGCGATGTCCGAGCCTGGGTGCCCTGACATCGTGCTGGCCACGAACATGATCTCGGTCGGCGTCGACGTCGACCGGCTGGGTCTCATGGCCGTCATGGGTCAGCCGCAGACGACGTCCGAGTACATCCAGTCGACGAGCCGCGTCGGTCGTAGGCACCCCGGACTGGTGTTCACGCTCTTGAACGCATCACGGTCGCGCGACCTCTCGCACTACGAGTCGTTCACCACCTACCACCGCGCGCTCTACAGACAGGTCGAAGCCACAGGTGCCACGCCCTTCGCGCCGCGAGCTCTGGACCGGGGCCTTCACGGCCTGCTGGTGATACTCGCCCGGCACACGCTGGACGGGGCTGCCGGCGACAAGTCGGTGCGCGTCCCTGTGGAGTCCGATGGCCTCCGTGCCGTGTCGGACGTCATCGTCCGCCGCGCGTCGTCCGTCGCCGGGGAAGCGACGGCGGAAGAGGTGCGGGCGTCGCTCGAGTCGCTCATCGACCAATGGGACAGCGCCGTCGACGGCGGCGAAGTTCTCCAGTACGCGCGCTGGGCCGTGCAGAGGCAGGACGTCAAGGCGCTCATGACGCCCGCCGGTTCGTCGACCGACGGGTCGGAAGGCGCCGCACTCCTCGAGACATTTCCGCCCCCGGACGCTCCATGGCCCACACTCACGAGTCTGAGGAACGTCGACCGGGAGAGCACCCTCAAGATCATCTCGACCAAGAGGAACAAGGCGGTGGCGAACAGTGGCGACCAGTGACAGGCCGAAGGCCCGACAGAGCCAGCTCGTCACGACCTACGGTGTCGGGTCCCTCTTTCCTGCCGGTGACCAGAGCTTCATGATCTGCGGAACCGACGAGTGGGACGACAAGTGGTCCCCCTCGGTCGAGGAACCGCGACTGGCGCGCTCGCTGGGGGTCCACAGCTTCCGGGCACCTTCGTCGGGCAAGCGGTCGGGCGACGTCCCTGTGGTCCGGTTTCCGATCTATCACTACTGCCCGAGCTGTCGTCGGCTCGACCAGTTCTGGCGGTTCGACGCCAAGAAGATGCAGTGCCCCGACTGCGTCCGCGACCTCACCCCGTCCCGGTTCGTCGCTTGCTGCGAGAACGGGCATATCGAGGACTTTCCGTATTTCCAGTGGGTGCACAGGGGTACCGGAACCTCCGGCGGCGAACATCGGATGCGGCTCGAGTCCAAAGGCGCCTCGTCCTCGCTCGCCGACGTCGTCGTGAGCTGTTCGTGCGGGGTCAAGCCGTACAACCTCGACGGTTCGTTCGCGCGCGGCGCGCTTGCAGAAATCAAGCGTTGCGGGGGCGGACGCCCCTGGCTTCCCGGGGCGGGCGCGGAAGAGTGTGACAAGCAGCTCCGCGTGCTGCAGCGTGGTTCCTCCAACGTCTGGTTCGGCGCAGTGCGGTCAAGCATCTCCATCCCGCCGTGGTCGAGCCCTAACTCCCAGTTCGTGACGAAGCACTGGGACGTGCTCGAGCACCTCCCCATGGAGGCGCTGGCCGCTGTACTCCCGAAAATGATCGAAGGCCGTCCCGGGCTGACGGTCGACGGTGTCAGCGACGTGCTTCGGCAGCGCAAGGGCCTCGACGAGGGGACCTCACCGACCGACAAAGACCTGCGCGAGGAAGAGTACCGGGCACTTATCGACGGGAACGACGGTGGGGCGCACGACGCGTTCCAGTGCGTCCGGGTCGAGCACGACGATCGGCTCCGAAGACTCGTGGCCCAGGTCTCCAGAGCGACGAGGCTCCGCGAGGTGCGAGCCCTTGAAGGGTTCTCACGCGTGACCCCCATGCCGACGGACACGACGAACCCGCGCCTGGCCAAGCTCAGCGAGACACATCAGTCGTGGTTGCCCGCCACGGAGGTCCTCGGCGAGGGAATCTTCGTCCGCCTCCGTGAGGAGACGGTCGCCAGCTGGGAGACGGGTGCGTTCGCCCAAGAACGAGAGGCCATCCTCGCCGGAGCCCTGCGCCGTCGTGCGGCGGAATCCGGCGCGCCGGTCGCGAGCACCCCGACGGCACGCTTTCTCGCCGTGCACTCCCTGGCACACGCGCTGCTCCAGGAACTGAGTCTGGAAGCCGGGTACCCGGTCGGTTCGCTGCGCGAACGGATCTACGCCGAGCCCGGGCAGGCGGGATTTCTCGTCTACACCGCGTCGTCGGACGCCGCGGGAAGCCTTGGAGGGCTTGCTGCGCTCGCAGGAGCCGAGCTCTTCGCTGATGCCGTGATCGATGCTGCGAGCCGCGCACGGTGGTGCTCCCACGACCCGGTCTGCGCGGAGTCCGGGTCGTCGGGGTCCGACGGTCTGAACGTGGCCGCGTGCCACGCGTGTCTCCTTCTGCCCGAAACCAGCTGCGAGCACCGGAACATCTACCTCGACAGGCTCACGATCGTCGGTCCGATGGACAAGCCAGGTGATGGGATCGTGGGCTCGATCGACGGTGATGGTGCTGTCGCGGTGGATACCGAGCTCGGCCGTGCCGAACCTCTCGGCGCACGACCCGAGCTCGCGGATCTGCTTGCGGGCGCCACGGTGGCGGAGGCAGCGCTCGTGGCTGAACTCGTCCGTCAGCAGCCGACGATCCCTCTGCCCACCATCGGGCGCGAGGTCCTCGACGGGATTCCCCTCTCGATCGCCTGGCCCACGATCAAGCTCACCGTCGCACCCCCGGACGTGACCTCGGAAGTAATTCGAGAGCTGGAGACGGACGGGTGGACGGTCGTTCCCCCGGACGTCCGGAAGATCCTCACGGCGCTCGGCGGGCAGTGACGGCTGCGGCGACGGTGTCGGCGACGGAATCCGCTCCCTGGTGCTCCCAGAATCTCAGGACCAGCCAGCCCTGACTCTCGAGCAGGGCCGTGGTGTCGTGGTCCCGGGCAGCGTTCGCCGTGAGCTTGGCGACCCACCACGCCCTGTTCGCTGTGGGAATCGTGCCGTGTTCCGGGCATCCGTGCCAGAAGCAGCCGTCCAGGAACACGGCGATCTTGGTTCCGGTAAAGGCGATGTCGATCGTCCGTCGCGTCCGCCCCGGCACGGGGTAGGCAACCCTGTATCGCATGCCGCGAGCATGGAGGATGCGGCGCACGTCGACCTCCGGCTTGGTGTCCCGACGACGGGCGACACTCATACGGCGGCTCACGTCGGGTGACGAGGCGCCGGGATGCGGCCGAAGGATGACCATAGACTCACGCTAGCGGGAGCCTGACCTTGCCGGTCGGTGAAGCGACGACCTGGTCGTGGCGTAAGTCTCGCGACATTTCGTCCATCCAGGCCAGGGGTGGGCCGGCAGCGGACCTACGATGTGGCGCATGACCCGCTCGGCCCCTCGTCCTCAACCGATCACGGTGCTCGACCTTTTCGCCGGGTGCGGAGGTCTCACTGAGGGATTCCACCAGTTCCGCCCGGACGGGGGTGAGGATCGGCCTGTCTTCCGGACCGTCGGAGCGGTCGAATGGGATACCGCTGCTGCGGCGTCGTATGAGATGAATTTTGGGGCGCGCTCTCCGAGGCTCTCGACTGGAGTCGAGCCGGCCAGGGTCTACTGCGAAGACATCGTCGGGTGGATCCCGTCGGGCCTCGGCGCGATCGACGTCGTCGTCGGCGGCCCACCGTGCCAGGGTTTCTCGGGGTTGAACCGGGACAAGGTGAAGGCAGAGCGAAACCAGCTCTGGCAGGAGTTCATCCGCGTCGTCGAGCACGTTCAACCGAAGGTCTTCGTCATCGAGAACGTCGACAGGTTCGTCAGGTCGCCCGAGTTCGCGGACCTTCAGGACCGTGTGCGGAGCGGTGCGCTCAAGAACTACGTCCTTGTCGACCCGCCCGGGGCGGGCGACGAGAGCACGCCCTCGCGGGCTCGCGGCTATCTCCTCAACTCCGCCGACTACGGATCCCCCCAGGCTCGCCGTCGCGCAATAGTGATCGGTGTCCGGACGAACGCCGGTGTGGAGCCGACGCGATTCCGGTACCCCGCGCCGACGCATGCCCGTGCGGCTACCGCCCTAAGCGGCGATGCGCAGGGAAGCCTCGACGGCATCCCTGGGCTGGTTTCGTGGCTCACCGTTGACGCCGTCTTCGAACGCTCAGCCCGCATCCCGCTCACCGCGATCAACCTGCCCGACCGCGATCCGGTCGTCGGGAAGATCGTCGGGCCCTACCGGACGACCGACCTGCACATCACTCGGGCACCGGAGCCGATCTCCCTCGCCCGGTACCGAGCGATCCCGCCCAAGGGGAATCGAAAGGACCTCCGCGGAAGATATCTCCTCACCACCACGGCAGGCGGTGCCACGGAGCTGCTCAAGAAGGTCACAGAGTTCCGGGACGGGCAGGGCGAGCTGGCGGTCGAGGGTGATTACGAGGTCATCGACGGCAATGGGCCGGGCACTAGGATCTCCGTCAAGTTGTCGGACCGGCCAGTGCCACGTGACGTCTCCCGGTCCGGGCGGCATCGGTCGGAGACTTTCGTCGTCCGGGTGGATCGCGGAGGCAAGGAAACCGACGGCAGACTCGAATACCTCTCCACTGCATCTTGGGACTCGCACGATGCGGGGTCGGCTGACGTCATGGGCCGGCTACGCCTCGGGGATCCCTCGGTGACAGTTCGCACCGAGTTCTTCAAGCCGGAGAAGGGGCGATACCTCCACCCGACGGAGGACCGGCCGATCACCCACTATGAGGCGGCGAAGCTTCAGGGCTTCCCAGATGACTTCCTGTGGTGCGGTTCGAAGACCGAGATCGCGAGACAGATCGGGAACGCCGTACCAATACCACTGGGCCGCAGCATCGCTCGATCGATCTACGACTACTTGAGGGAACCGACGGCCCAGCGCTGATGACGCGTCGCCCTCGCTCTGCCAAGCTGCACCTATGGCGACTGAGGTGCCTCACCGAGCCTGGTTGCTCATGGCGGCCGGCGACGACCGCGGCCACGCAGGGAACGCAGGGTACGACGACCAGATCGACGCGTACTACTCCTGGGACAGCAAGGTCCAGAACCACAAGAACCTGCAGGTCGGTGACGTCATCGCCCTGTGGGACAAGCGTCAACTGCTCGGGGTCTCGGTGATCGAGGCGATCGAGTCGGGCCCCGGTATCAAGGAGCTCCAGCGGTGCCCGAACTGCAACCTGACACGCATCCAACGACGCGCGGACGGCTCTTGGCGGTGCAGCCGGTGCCGCCACAGGTTCGAGATTCCGGTCGTCGAGTCCGTTGACGTCACCGTCTACCGGGCTCGGTACGACGCGGCGTGGACAGAGCTGGACGGTGTGCTGGATGCGGCGGAGATCCCGGAGCTCACGGAGAAGCCGAAGAGCATCAACTCAATCCGCGAGCTGAACTGGCAGAAGTTCAGCGATGCTCTGATCGCGAGGCAAGCGGAGCGCGCGGTCGAGAGACTGGCCCATCGGTCCCCGCAGTTCGTGTGGCGCCCCGAGGCTGGCGTACGGGTCGAGTTCGCACACGGCCACCGCACGGCACTGGTCCGGGTTCGGCGCGGGCAAGGCCCGTTCCGCAAGAACCTCTTGGCGAGTCAGGGTGAGGCATGCGCGTTCACGGGCGGGGCGCCGGCACGGGTCCTCGAGGCGGGGCACCTGTACAGCTATGCGCGGCTCGGGGAGCACCACGAACACGGCGGCCTCATGCTGCGCAGGGACATCCATCGGTTGTTCGACGACGGCATGCTCGCTGTCGACCCGGATCGCCTCCGCATCGACGTGGCCGCGGACCTGGAGCCGTATCAGCAGTACGCCCGGCTCCACGGCACGAGGCTGGCGGTCCCGCTTCATGACACCCAGGTGGGTTGGCTCTCGCAGCATTGGGAGGAGCACCGCGGCACGGTTCTCACGGACTTGTGAGCTCGGTCGCGAAGGTGGTGTCCTGTGCGCCGAGCGGGGCGGCCGCGCCCCACGCTGACGTGACCTGGGTGCCGTCGCCCACGGGCTCGGCCGCCGGCCCGGGGGCAGGCATCATCCACGCGCCTCACGGTGAGAGGGCAAAGAGGGCAGTGACGTGCAGTGTCATATCCTTGACGGACAGATGTGACGAACGAGTCCGCACCCCATCGTGGAGTGGCACGCGAATTGCACGGCCGCTCGGAACGAGTTCAGAAACCGCGGAATTTCAACGATCCTGAGGCCTTGGACTACACGATCAACTTCTGACCGCATGCCCGGAGCCGCGGACATCCGCGGCTCCGGGCATCACCGTGCCGGTGTCGCACGCGCGATCAGCCGACGTACCGCTCAACGACGCTGGGTGGTCGGACGCCGGCGCTGTCGGGATCGCGACCGAACTCGCGCGCAGCATCACGCTGGCGCAGGAGGTCCCAGCACTGGTCGAGTTGCTGCTCCGTGCGGCTGAGCTCGTCCTTCTCGGCGGCGGCGTCGATCCGGCCGGCGGCGAGTCGCGCCCGCAGGGTGTGTTCGTGGGCGATGAGGCTGCTGATGGTGTCGCGGATGTCGTGGTCCGTGGTCATCGTCGCTCCTGATGGGCTGGACGTCGGGTCACTCGGCGAGGAACGGGACGAGGGCCGCGTTGACCTCCTCGGCGTGGGTCCAGCACAGGCCGTGCGGTGCGCCTTCGATGGGCACGTACGTGCTGCCGGCGACGGCCTTGTGGGTCGCCTCCCCGCAGGCGGCGATCGGCAGGATGCGGTCGGCGGACCCGTGCACCACGAGCAGCGGGATGTCGATCTTGGGCAGGTCCTCGCGGAAGTCCGTGGACCACGTGGGCACGCACGCGATCGTCCCCGTGGGCGACGCCGCGGCGGCCGTGTTCCACGCGTCGCGGACGGCCTCCTCGCTGATGCGGGTGCCGAGGTTCTCGTCGAGGTTGTAGAAGTTGACGTTCCACTCGGTGAAGTACGCGAGGCGGTCGGCCTCGAGCCGGGCGGCGATGTCGTCGAAGACCTGCTGCGGCACGCCGTCGGGCGTGTCGGGGGTCTGCAGCACATAGGGCGGGACGCCGGAGATGATCGCGGCCCGCCGCACCCGGCCTGATCCGTATGTGCCGAGGTACCGGGCGATCTCGCCGCCGCCCATGGAGTGGCCGACGAGGTCCACCTGCTCGAGGTCGAGGGCCTCGAGCAGCGCCGACAGGTCGGCGGCGAACGTGTCGTAGTCGTACCCGGTCGACGGCTGGCTCGACTGCCCGAACCCGCGCCGGTCGTACGTGATGACGCGGAACCCGGCGGCGAGCAGGGCGCGTTCCTGGCGCTCCCACGCGCGCCCACTGAGGGGGAACCCGTGGATGAGGACGACGGGGCGGCCAGAGCCAATGTCCGTGTAGTGCAACCTGATCTCGGCCGAGTTCTCGTGTCCGACGGTGACGTGCGGCATGGTCGTTTCCTCTCGTGCGACGTTCTCGTGCGTGATGGTGCGGAAGTCACCCCGCGGGGGGATGACCTGAGCGGCCCGGACCCGGAGGGCCTGACGCCGGGTATGCGAAGGGCTGGCGGTGCCCGATCGCGACGTGCAGCAGCACAGCCGTCGCAAGGGCGTTCAGGGAGGCGTGCGCGACCCACATGTCGGGGTCGACGACGTCGAGCCGGAGCGCTTCGGCGATCCGGACGAGCACGGCGTACAGCAGCGCCGCCAGTGCGAGCGTGCCGAGGACGGCGGTGAGTCGCTGGCGGACCGTTCGGCTCGGCGCGTCGAAAAGCATCCCGACGAGCAGCCCGGCGGCGATGACGCAGCCGGCGACGGCGCCGACGCGGTCGGGCCGGTCGCGGAGCCACGGGGCGACGATGGCGAGGGAGCCCGCCGCCGCGCCGAGCATCGTCGCGTGCGCGGCGAGGACGCGGCGGCCCGGGCCTGCGATCCTCGACGTCGGCCACCCGCGCAGCACGACGTGCCCGAGCACCTGACAGGAACCGACCACGGCGAGGGCGGCGGCCGCGAAGCCGCCGGGCAGCGGCCCGGTCCGTGGCGCGACCAGCGAGCCGGCGGGAGAGTCGACGTCGACCAGCAGGAGGAAGAGGACGACGGCGAGCGACCAGCACGCCGCGAGCGCGGCGAACCCGCCGAGGCGCGGCGGCAGCCTGTGGAGCGGGCGGCGCTCGCCGACGAGCGTGAGCTCCAGCACGAGCACGAAGGCCATGGCGCCGAGCGGCACCGTCGCGGGGAACGACGGGATGTGGCCGGGGCCGGGCGCGGCGCGGAACAGCCCCGCCGGGTCGAGCCCGCCGACGATCGACTGCGCGACACCAGCGAGCACGATCGCGCCCGCCGCGACCACCGCGATGTTGGCCCACGCGGTCCAGCGTGGCCCCAGGTGCGACCCGGGCCAGTCGTCCCACCAGAGCGCGATCACGATGAGGAGCGGCAGCGAGAAGGTCACCAGCGGCCCCACCACGACCGTCGCCCCGTCGCCGCCCGCACCGACAGCGAGGAGGGTGGCGAGGGGGAGCACGACGATCAGGCCACGGGCGCCGAGGTCCGCCCACCCGCTCGGACGCGCGAGCCCGGTCGCGGTGGGCAGGGGCATGGCGCGCCGACGACCTCCGCTGGGGCGACGTGTGTCGGCGGTCCTGGTCATGGGCGCCTCGCGGGCAGCGGCGGATCCATGACCAGCTCGGGGGCCATGGGCAGCGTCCGGACGCGGCGGCCGGTCGCGTGGAACACCGCGTTCGCGATGGCGGCGGCGACGCCGACCTGCCCGATCTCCCCGACGCCCTTGGCGCCGAGCGGCCCGACGACGTCGTCGTGGACCTCGACGAAGGCGACGTCGACCTCGGGTGCGTCGGCGTTGACGGGGACCAGGTACTCCGCCAGGTTCGTCGCGCCCCACCGGCCGGACCGGGGGTCCATCGCGTTGCCCTCGAGGAGGGCCTGGCTCATGCCCCAGAGCATGCCGCCCATCAGCTGGCTGCGGGCGAGCAGGGGGTTGAGGACGCGGCCGGGGGCGAACGCGCCGGTGAGCCGTCGCACGCGCACCAGCCCGAGCTCAGGGTCGACGGCGACCTCGGCGAACTGGGCCCCGAAGGTCAGCAGGCCGTGCGGGGTGTCCAGGGGCGGCGGGGTCCAGGTGCCGACCTCGTCGACGTCGGACAGGCGGTGGCGGGCGAGGACGTCGGCGTACGTGTCGGCGGCGCCGGGGCGCTCCGGAGACGTGAGTTGCCCGCCCGCCACGACGACCGACGCGGGGTCGGCCCCGTGCAGCGGGGACCCCTCGCCGTCGACGGCCAGCGCGACGACGGCGGACCGCACGGCGGTCGCGGCCGCGTGGACCGCGGAGCTGACCATGCCGGCGCCCGCGGACCCCACGGCGGCCGAGCTGTTCGGCAGGTCGGTGTCGCCGGCTTCGAAGCGGACGGCGTCCAGGTCGAGGCCCAGGGTGTCCGCGGCCACCTGGGTGGCGATGGTCAGCACGCCGGTGCCGAACTCCTGGGTCGACGTCTGGACGACGGCGCTCCCGTCGGCGAGCAGCCGCGCCCGGGCCTGCTGGGGCGGCATGAAGAACGCCACGGGATAGGCCGCGGCCGACATCCCGGTGCCGACGAGCCAGTCGCCCTCCCGACGGGTGCGGGGAACGGGGTCGCGTGACGCCCACCCGAACCGTTCCGCGCCGGTGCGCAGGCACTCGGCGAACCCGTCGCTGGACCAGGGGTGCCCGGCAGGGGAGACCCCCGCCCGGTTGCGCAGCCGCAGCTCGACCGGGTCGACGCCGACCTCGTACGCGAGCTCGTCCATGGCGGTCTCGAGCGCGAAGACGCCGAGGGTCTCACCGGGCCCCCGGGTGAAGGTGGGCGTCATCGTGTTGCCGCGCACCAGGCGGTGCACGCCCCGGTAGTGGCCGACGGCGTACAGCTGGGAGGACACCCCGGTGGCGGGCTCGGCCCAGTCGTCGAAGGGCGACGTGACGGACACCTTCTCGTGCCGGATCGCGGTGAGCCTCCCGTCGCGGGTGGCGCCGAGCGCGACCGTCTGTTCCTGCTCCTCGCGGTGCCCGTTGGAGGTGAACGCCTGCTCCCTGGTGAGCACCAGCCGCACCGGCCGCCCGACGTGGCGCGCTGCGATCGCCGTGAGCGTGGTGTGGGGCCAGACCATCGCCTTGGACCCGAACCCGCCGCCGACGAAGTGCGTGACCACCCGGACGTTCGCGATCGGGAGGCCCAGCAGGGCGGCCACCGTCAGCTGCGTCGCGCGCACCCCCATCGTGGACTCGTAGAGGGTCAGCAGGCTGCCGTCCCACACGGCAAGCGTCGCGGGCGGCTCGAGTGCGTTGTGGTGGTTGGCCGCCATCCGGTACCCCGCGGCGACGCGCACCTCCGCCTCGGCGAGGGCGCCGTCGACGTCGCCCCGCTCGGCGCGGCCGGGCATCAGGCCGCCGAACAGTCGCTCCGCCTCGTAGACCTGATCCGCACCCTGCGCGATCGTGACGACCGGCGGGCGCACCTCGTACTCCACGCGGACGAGGCGTGCCGCGTGGCGGGCCTGCTCGGACGTCTCCGCCACGACCAGGGCCACCGGCTGTCCGGCGTAGTGGACCTCGTCGTCCTGCAGGGGGAAGAAGCTCTCCCCGGGGGCCGCCTGCCCCAGGAGGGACGGCAGGAGGCGGGGCTGCGCCGCGACGGGCGGCACATCCCGGCGGGTCAGGACCGCGAGGACGCCGTCGGTCTCCAGGGCCGCAGCGTCGTGGACGGCGAGGACGCGGCCGTGGGCGATCGTCGCGCCCACCAGGGCGAGATGGGCCGTACCGGGAAGGGTGATCTCCGCGGTGTAGCGCGCCGCCCCGGTCACCTTCGCCGGCCCGTCGACGCGCGTGACGGGGCGCCCGACGGCGGTCACGACGCAGCTCCGGTGTCCGCGCCCGCGACCGCGGAGGCGAGCGCGCGCACGATCGCCCGCTGGGCCAGCGGGATCTTGAACGCGTTGTGCTCGCGAGGGAGCGCGGCCGCCAGCTCGTCGGCGGCGGCCCGGCGGAACGCCTCGACGTCGGCGGGGCCGCCGACCAGCGCCGCCTCCGCCCTCCGCGCCCGCCAGGGCTTCGTCGCGATCCCGCCCAGGGCGAGCCGCACGTCGCTGACCGTCCCGTCCTGGACCAGGACGGCGGCCGCGACGGACACGAGCGCGAACTCGTAGGACTGCCGGTCGCGGACCTTCAGGTACGTGGACCGCGCCGAGATCGGTGCATGGGGCAGGTCGACCCCGATGACGAGCTCGCCGCGGCCGAGCGGGTGCTCGATCTCGGGCGTCGCTCCCGGCAGGAGGAAGAAGTCGTCGATCGGTATCGCCCGCTCCCCGTCCGGGCCCGTCGTGTGCACGACGGCGTCGAGCGCCACCAGGGCCACCGCGAGGTCCGACGGATGGGTCGCGAGGCACCGGGTGCTCGTTCCGAGCACCGCATGCCCTCTGTTGAGGCCCTCGAGCGCCGCGCACCCGGAGCCCGGTGCGCGCTTGTTGCACGGGGAGACGCCGTCGCGCAGGTAGGGGCACCGGGTGCGCTGCAGGAGGTTCCCGCCGATGGTGGCCATGTTGCGCAGCTGGCCGGAGGCGCCGAGGAGAAGGGCCCGGGCGAGCCCGGGGTAGCGGCTCTTCACCGAGGCGTGCCGTGCGGCGTCGCTCATCCGCACGAGCGCACCGAGGTGCAGCCCGCTGCCGGAGAGGTCGTCGATGCCGGTGAGAGGCAGGTCGGTGATGTCGACGAGGTGCTGCGCGGGGTCCACCCCCGCCCGCACGAGGTCGACGGCCGTCGTCCCGCCCGCGAGGTAGGCGCTCGTCGGGTCGGCGGAGACGATCGAGACGGCCTCGGCGACAGACGCCGCGCGCGTGTACGTCAGCGGCCTCACGGCGCGTCACCGTGCCCCGGGCACCGCCCGCCGTCCCGCATGCAGCGGATCGCGTCCCTGATGTTCGGGTAGGCCGCACAGCGGCACAGGTTCCCGCTCATCGCCTCGGTGAGCTCGTCGTCGGTGATCGCCCCGTTCTCGTCGAGCACCGCGACGGCCGACATGATCTGCCCCGGGGTGCAGTACCCGCACTGGAACGCGTCGTGCTCGACGAACGCCCGCTGCATCGGATGCAGCTCGTCACCCCCGAGACCCTCGATCGTCGTGACCGCGTGTCCCTCGGCGGCGACGGCGAGGGTCAGGCATGCGAGGACTCGTCGCCCGTCGACCCAGACCGTGCACGCCCCGCAGGTGCCCTGGTCGCACCCCTTCTTCGTGCCGGTGAGGTCGAGGTGCTCGCGCAGGGCGTCGAGCAGGCTCGTCCGCGGTTCGAGGACGACGGTGTGCGCGGCACCGTTGACCTTCAGCGTGACCGGGGCGGCCGTGGGGCCACGGGTGCTGAGCTGCCGCGCGGTGGTGGTCATGCTGTGTCCCGTCTGTGGTCGTCCCGGTCGAGCGGGGGGCTCGTCCGGAATCGATCCTGCCGACAGGGCACCGCACTCGTATCCGCCGGTGCACAGTCCGTACTGGCCGGTCGTGGCGCGGGGGCCCGGCTACGTCGCCGGCCCCGGGGTCAGGAACTCCCGCTCAGCGCATGCTCGAGCTGAGTGCGGGAGGTGATGCCGAGCTTGGCGAAGACCTTGTGCAGGTGGAACTGCACGGTGCGCGGGCTGAGGAAGAGGCGTGCCGCGATCGCGGGGTTCGACAGCCCGTCGCGCGCCATGCGCGCGATCTGGGACTCCTGGGCGGTGAGGACGCCGGTGCCGCCCGGTCCGCTGCCCCGGTGCGCGGACTCGCCGGTGGCACGGAGCTCACGTCCCGCCCGCTTCGCGAACCCGTCCATGCCCATCGCCTCGAACATGTTCGCCGCGGTCCGGAGCTGTTCGCGGGCCTCTGACCGGCGCCGCTGGCGTCGCAGGCGTTCGCCGTGCACGAGATGGGAGCGCGCCAGGTCGGTGCGCATCCCGGAACGGGCGAGGAGCCTGGTCGCGTCGCGGTGCAGGGCGTCCGCGTCCTCGTCGTCGGCGAGGAGGGCACGCGAGCGTGCCTCGATCCCCAGCGCCCAGTTCGTGCGGCAGGACCGGGTCATCCGTGCGAGCCAGTCGAGCGCGTCCTCGGCGACGTCGGGCTGTCCGGCCCTGGCAGCCGCCTCGATGAGCTCGGCCACGGCCCAGTTCGCGATGCCCGGGTAGTGCAGGTCCGGGTACTCCTGGTGACGGAGGGCGTCCTGCGCCGCGCGCATCGCCCGGGGATAGTCGCCGAGGCCGTTGAACAGGAGGGCGCGGGCCCACTCGGCGACGGCGATCCCGATGCCCTCGCCCCGCTCGCCGGCTTCGCGGGCGGCGTCGTCGGCCAACGACGCCGTGCCGAGGTCCCCGCGGGAGGCGCCGATGAGGAGGTCGGGGTACGGCGCCAAGGCTGCGCCGGTGGCGACGGCCACCGCGCGCATCTCGTCGGCCAGCGATGCTGCCGCGTCGATGTCGCCGGCGAACGTCAGCCGGTAGGCGCGGGTGCTCAGCGCCAGCGGCAGCTCGCTGAGCGACCCGGCGGCCCGCGCGAGGCGGAGGTACCGCTCCGACAGCACGTCCCAGGTCTCCTCCTCCCAGAGATGGAGAGCCGCCTCGTTGGCGAGCCACAGCCAGCGCAGCTCGTCCGCCACGCTCCCGTCGGTGAAGGCGGCGAGCACCTGGGTCAGCAGGGGGACGGCGTTCTCGTAGCCGTCGACGAAGTTCGCGGCGAGCGCCCCGAGCAGGAGGTCGGGGGCCAGCGGGGGGTCGTGCGGCGGAGGGGCGCCGGCCGCCGCGGCCGCGACGTCGGCGACGCCGCCGCCGTCGGCGGCGAGGCGCCCGGCGAACATCGCAGCGTTCAGGGCGTCGAGATAGATGACGCGCGCCAGCGCAGGGTCGGAGGACTCGAGCCGGCGAGCCGCGTCGGCGAGGAGGAGGGGCGCCTCCCCACCCCGGAGGGAGACGAAGGCGAGGCGTGCCCGGAGGATGACGACCTGGGACGTGCCCGCCTCGTCGAGACCGCCGGCCTCGGCGGTGGTGGCGAGCTCGTCCGCCTTCTCGAACGAGCCGGCCTGGAAGGCGGCGCCCGCGGCCGCCGCGGCGCGCCGCGCCCGGAGCGCGGGGTCCTGCGTCAGCAGTGCCGAACGCTCCAGGAAGGCCGCCTGAGCGGCGTGCCCGCCCCGTGCGTGGGCGCGCTCGGCCGAGGCCTCCAGGTCGCGCGCGACGCTCTCGTCCGGCGCGGTGACGGACTGGGCGCTGTGCCAGGCGCGGCGGTCCGGGTCGGCCTCGGCGTCCGTGGCCCACGCGAGTACGCGGTGCGCCTCCTGGCGTGCGGTGTGGGACGCCGAGCGGTAGGCCGCCGCGCGCACGAGCGGGTGGTGGAAGCGGACCGAGGTGCCGAAGCTGACGAGCCCCGCGGCGACCGCCGGCGTCAGGTCGTCGGGGGTGTGCCCGAGCCGTTCGGCGGCGCGCCACACCAGGACGGGGTCACCTGTCGGGTCGGCTGCGGCGACGGCGAGCAGCTGCCGTGCCGGCTCCGGGAGCGCCTCGATCCTGCGTGCGAAGCCCGCCTCGAGCTCGGCCTCGATCGACGAGTCACCGGTGGTGGAGGTAGGGACCACGAAGCCTCCGGCCAGCCGGCCCGCCGCTAGCTCGCGCGGCAGCTCCAGCAGGGCGAGGGGGTTGCCCTGCGCCTCGGCGAGGACACGCGCACGGACGCGGTCGTCGACCGGACCGGGCAGCGCGGCGTCGAGGAGTGCACGGGCCTCGGCGTCGGACAGCCCGTGGACGTGGAGCGAGGGAAGCCCGGCGAGCCCGACGTCGACGCGGCGCGTGGCGATCACCAGGCCGATGCTCTCGCTCCCGAGCCGTCGGGCGACGAAGGCGAGCGCCTCGGCGGAGGCGGTGTCCAGCCACTGGTAGTCGTCCACGAGCACGACGAGCGGGCGGTCGGTGGCCGCCTCGGACAGCAGGCCGAGGACGCCCAGCCCGACGAGGAACCGGTCCGGCGGCTGACCGGAGCTGAGGCCGAGCGCGACGCCGAGCGCCTCTCGCTGCGGGGCCGCGATCCGGTCGGCGTGTGCGAACAGCGGGCCGCACAGCCGGTGCAGTCCGGCGAACGCGAGCTCGGCCTCCGACTGCACGCCGGAGGTGCGCAGGACCGTGCAGTCCGTGGCGTGCGCTGCCAGGTGGTCGAGCAGCGCCGTCTTGCCGACGCCCGCGGTGCCGTGCAGGAGCAGGGCCTGGCTCTGGCCGGAACGGATCTCGTCGACGAGCCCGTCGAGCGTGGCGCGCTCGTTCCGACGCCCGACCATTCCGACTGCTGGGCTGCGCTTGGCGGCACTCGGCATGGCGGGAGCGTAGCCCTCGCTCTGCGCACCGGCCACCGGTCACCGGCCACCGGCGGATTCGCCGGCGGGGTCTGCCCGTGACAGTGGCATGAGCGGCCGACACGACGACGACCGCACGCGGTCAGGAGGCACGATGACGACGACGGACGAACCTGTGACGCTCGACCCGGCGGTGGCCCGGGTCGTGGCTGCGATCAACGCCGGCGACCGGCGCGCATTCCTGTCGGCCCTGGCACCCAGGGCCGTGCTGACCGACGACGGCACCCCTCGCCCGCTCGCGGACTGGGTGGAACGGGAGATCTTCTCGGCCGACGGGCGCCTGACCGTCGAACGTGCGGACGCGGACGGACGCGAGCTCGTAGGCCGGTTCCGCAATCTCCTGTGGGGCGAGATGCGCACGTACTGGCGCTTCGACGTCGTCGACGGCGCCGTCACCCGCATCGAGACCGGCCAGGCCTGACGGCGGGGCCGAGGATGCTTGCCCTGGCGGAACGCCTGCTCCCGTGGCTCGGACCGGGCCGCCCCTCGTTCGCCGTCGCCACGGTGGTCTCCGCCTCCGGGTCCACCCCGAGCACGGTCGGCACCGCGATGGCTGTCCGGTCGGACGGGGTCGTTCTCGGGAGCCTGTCCGGTGGTTGCGTCGAGGGGGCGGTGCACGTGGCAGCCCTCGACGCGATCCACCAAGGAGGCTGCCTCGTCGAACGGTTCGACTGCACCGACGACAGCGCATTCGCGGTCGGACTGCCGTGCGGCGGTGACATGGAGGTGCACGTGCAACCGGTGCGGGCCGAGGACGGGGACGACCCGGCCGTGGTCGCGCTGATGGCGCTCGCCGGCAACGAGCGGGGACTGCTCGTGCGACGGCTCGACACGGTCCGGCCCACCGCCGTCTTCCGGGACCTCACCGCCGTCGTCTCGCGACCCGACGACCTCGTCGCCGGCCTGGGCGAGCTCGTGCCGTCGCACCTGGCTCCGCAGACCGTGGTCGCGATCGACGACCTGCTCACGCGGTCCGGCGCCGTCGTGGTCCATGTACCCGACGGTCGTGGGACATCGGACGGTCGGGGGACGGTCGCGCGCGAGTGCCTCCTCGTCGAGTCGCGGGTCCCCGCGGCGCGCTTCCTCGTCGTCGGCTCGAACCATTTCGCGAGGGCGCTCGTGAGCGCGACCCGACTGCTGGGCTATCACGTGACGCTCGTCGACCCGCGCGCCGTCTTCACCACGCGTCTTCGTTTCCCCGAGGCGGACGACGTCGTCGTCGACTGGCCCCACCGCTACCTGGCGGCCGAGGCTCGCGCGGGTCGCCTGGACCGGAGGACGGGGATCGCCGTGATGACCCACGACGCGAAGATCGACGTCCCGGTGCTCCGCGGCGCACTCGAGCTCGATCTCGCGTACGTCGGGGCGATGGGGTCGAGACGGTCTCACGAGGCCCGGGTCGCAGCGCTGCGCGACTCCGGGGTGCCCGAGCCCGCGCTGGCGACGCTCCGGTCGCCGATCGGGATGGATCTGGGCGCCGAGACACCGTCGGAGGTCGCGGTGTCGGTGGTCGCCGAGCTCGTGGCTGCCGCGCACGGGCGCAGCCAGGTGGGGCCCCTGTGCGAGACGGACGGCCCGGTGCACGGGCTCCCGCGGGCCGATGGAATTCCGTGGCGCACTGGGCCGCAGCATCGCTCGATCGATCGAGGACTACTTGAGGAACCGACGGCCCAGCGCTGACGACGCGTCGCCCTCGCTCCGCCAAGCTGCACGCATGGCGAACGATGTCCCTCACCGAGCCTGGTTGCTCATGGCGGCCGGCGAGGACCTCCGCGCGCCGGGAACGCGGGCTACCTCGAGCATGGCGGCCTGATGCTGCGTAGGGACATCCACCGGTTGTGCGACGACGGCATGCCCGCTGTCGACCCGGATCACCTCCGCGTTGACGTGGCCGGCGATCTCGAGCGGTACCCGCAATACGCCCGGCTCCACGGCGCGAGACTGGTGGTCCCGCTGCTCGACACGCAGGTGGGATGGCTCGGTCAGCACTGGGAGGAGCATCGCGGTGGGGTTCACGTGGGCGCCTGACGCGCCGCGCAGTGGCTGCGACGGCTGTCCTGGGACGTCGGCAGGTCCGCCGTGCTGACGGCGGTGCAGCGTGATCGGATCGCCTCGCGGCTCGGGGACAGTCTGGTGGACGGTGTCCTGACCGGGTCGGCGTCGGAGCACCGTGAGCAGCGTCGCAACCGTGACGCTGCCGCCCGCCGGTTGGTCGTCGTCGTCGGCGAGGCGATTGCTGCACCGGCCCGGGCACGCCGCTCCACCCGCCCGACCCGCGGCTCCCGGGAGCGTCGTCTGACCGCCAAGAAGCAGCGGTCCGCGACCAAGCGTCTGCGCTCCTCGCGTCCCCGCCGCGACGACTGACGCGCCGCGGGACGGGACCGCTGCGGCTGTCACCCCGCGGCACGTGCCCGCTCCCGGCAGGCGCGCGGCCGTCGTCCCGGGCCTGGTCGACACGTAGGCTCCGGACCATGCCCAGTCGGCACGTAGGCTCCGGACCATGCCCACTGTTCTGCTCGTCCGCCACGGCCGCACGACCGCGAACGCGCAGGGCATTCTCGCCGGCCGGGCGGCCGGGGTGCGGCTGGACGCGGTGGGCCGTGAGCAGGCCGCCCGGGCCGCGGCGCGGATGGCGGCGGTGCCGCTCGTCGCGGTGGTGACGAGCCCGCTCGAGCGCTGCCGGCAGACGGCGCGCGTCCTCGTCGAGCATCAGGCCGGCCAACCCGGCGCCGACGCCGTTGCACCGCCGACCGTGGTCGAGCACGGCATCACCGAGTGCGACTACGGGCAGTGGCAGGGGCGCGCGCTGCGCGACCTCGCGAAGGAGCCGTTGTGGTCGACGGTTCAGTCGCAGCCGTCCGCGGTGACGTTCCCCGGCGGGGAGTCGCTCGCGCAGATGCAGGCCCGTTCGGTGGCGGCGGTCCGTCGCCACGACGCGGCGTTCGAGGAGCAGCACGGCAGGGGTGCGGTCTGGGCGGCTGTCGCGCACGGCGACATCATCAAGTCGGTGCTGGCCGACGCGCTCGGCATGCACCTCGACCTGTTCCAGCGCATCGCGGTGGGGCCGGCGTCGGTGTCGATCGTGCGGTACGGGCCGCACCGGCCGGAGGTCGTGGCCACCAACACGGACTCCGGCGACCTGTCGTGGTTGCGCGACGCCGGACCGGCAGGGGACGCGCCCGTCGGGGGCGGGTCCGGCGCCCAGGCCTTGTAACGCCGCTGCCGCCGCCTCCTAGAGTGGTGGCATGCCCACCATCGTGCACGAGTTCGACTGGCCCGACCGGGTCGTGGTCGGGACGGTCGGCCGCCCCGGGTCACGCACGTTCTACCTCCAGGCCCGCGCGGGCACCCGGACGTCCAGCGTCGCGCTGGAGAAAGAGCAGTCCGCCGTGCTCGCCGAGATGGTCGATCGGCTCCTCGACGAGCTGACGGCCAAGAACGACCAGCTCTCCATCCCCGCCGAGGCACCGGTGGAGCTCCTCGACGACGAGCCGCTGGACCAGCCCGTGGAGGAGGACTTCCGGACGGGCACGATGCGGCTGGCCTGGGACCCCCGGACCCTGCAGATGGTCATCGAGGCATACCCGGTCGAGGCGGACCTGTCCGACGACGACGATCCGGCCGGAGCAGGGGCGGCCGACGACGAGGCCGAGCCCAGCGAGATGCTGCTCGTGCGGATCCCGGTCGGGACGGCGCGGGCCTTCGCGCAGCGCACGCGTCGCGTCGTCGAGGCGGGGCGTCCGACGTGCTCGGACTGCGGCCTGCCGATGGACGAGGACGGTCACGAGTGCCCCGCGGACGACGGCGAGCAGGCGCCATGAGCCTGCCGGCCGCCCCGTGACGGAGCTGGAGGTCGACCTCGAGCGAGGCGACCTCGCGGTCGTGGGCCGCATCGCCGTGGCCTCGAACGCGACGTTCGTGGGCGAGATCGGCAGGTCCAGGGTCGTCTACAAGCCCGTGTCCGGCGAGAAGCCGCTGTGGGACTTCCCGGACGGGACGCTCGCAGGCCGCGAGGTCGCGGCGTACCTCGTCTCGGAGTCGTTCGGCTGGGGGATCGTGCCCCGCACGTGGCTGCGCGACGGGCCGCTCGGCCCGGGCATGGTCCAGCTGTGGCAGGAGCCCGACGTCGAGCAGGACCCGGTCGACGTCGTCCCCGCTCGGGGACCGGCACGCGACGGCTGGCGCGTGGTGCTCGAGGGCAGCGACGCCGACGACCAGCCGGTCCGTCTGATCCACGAGGACTCGCCGGCGCTGCGGCGGATGGCGGTGTTCGACGCCGTGGTGAACAACGCCGACCGCAAGGGCGGGCACGTGCTGCCGCTGCGCGACGGCCGCCGGCTCGGGGTCGACCACGGCGTGACGTTCCACGTCGAGCCCAAGCTGCGCACCGTGCTGTGGGGATTCCTCGGCGAGCCGCTGACCGCCGACGAGCTCGAGGGCGTCCGGCGGGTCCGGACCGGTCTCGAGGACGACGGCGAGGGCGGCCTCGGCGGCCGGCTCGTCCCGCTGCTCGACGACGTCGAGCTGGTCGCGCTGGCCGAGCGCTGCGACCGGCTGCTGCGCACGGAGATCTTCCCGTCGCCCGAGGGCGACATGCCGTCCGTGCCCTGGCCCCTTTTCTAGGAGCGTCCGGGCCGTCGGCGAGCTGCTGTCCCGGTCAGCCGATCGTTCGACCGAGTCTTGGGTGCGCGTGTCGTCGACGGCGAAACCCCGTGTGTGGCTGAATGGCCCCCATGCCAGCGACCGCGTACTTGACCGGCCTGGGCCGGCACCTCCCCGGCGAACCGGTAGCCAACGAGGACGTGGCGCGCCGGCTCGGCGGTGTGGACAAGCGCACGGACGGGCTGCGCGCCCGGATCCAGCGCGCCAACGGCATCCGGCAGCGGTACTACGCGCTGGACGACGAGGGCCGCACCACCGAGCTGAACGAGGAGCTCGCCGTCCACGCGCTCGAGGACGCGCTGGCCGACCGGGGGATCGCCGCCTCCGACCTGGGCATGCTCGCGTGCGCGACGACGCAGGGCGACCTGCTGGTGCCGGGATTCGCGTCGATGGTGCACGGGCGGCTCGGTGGCGGGCCGATGCAGACGCTGACGGCGAGCGGCGTGTGTGCGTCGAGCATCGCCGCGCTGGACGCGGCGGTGAGCAAGGTGCGGCTGGGAGACCACCCGAGGGCGGCGGTCGTGGGCTCGGAGCTGGCCAGCCGGTGGCTGCACCAGCGGCGGTTCGACGGCGTCGAGGACCACCTGGACGCGCACTTCCTGCGGTGGATGCTGTCCGACGGCGCGGGCGCGGCGATCGTGGAGTTCCAGCCTCGCCCGGACAGGCCGTCGCTGCGGGTGGACTGGGTGCGCCAGGTCTCCCTGGCTCACGAGCACGAGGTCTGCATGCGCGCCGGCCTTGACGGGCCCACCGCCGTCGCGGGGCGGACCTGGCAGGACTACGACGACGTGGCCACCGCCGAGAAGGCCGGCCTGCTGCAGATCCGGCAGGAGACGGCCGTGCTCGACGAGCTCGCCGCGGCCGGGCTGGCGCAGTTCGAGGAGCTCGTGGACCGCGGCCTGATCGACCTCAAGAAGCTCGACCACGTGCTGTGCCACTACAGCACCAACGCCTTCCGCGACGTCGTCTTCGACGCGCTGAGCGCCCGCGTCCCCGGCATGGACACGAGCCGCTGGTTCTCCAACCTGGAGACCTGCGGCAACACCGGCGCCGCGAGCATCTTCATCGCACTGGAGGAGGCGTGGCGCACCGGGCGCTTCGCGCCGGGCGACACGATCCTCCTCGCCGTCCCCGAGTCCGGACGGTTCTCGTTCGGCTTCGCCCACCTGACCGTCGTCGCACCGCGAAGGAGCACCAGATGACCAGCACCGGGATCAGCACCGAGGCCAGCACCGAGACCGTCGAGGGCTTCCGCCCGCCCCAGCCGGACCGGGCGGGGCTGCTCGCCCGGCTTGCCGACGTCTGGACGGACTTCGAGGCCCGGCTGGCCGAGGTGCCGATCCTGCGGGCGCTCGACGACGGCGACGTGACGGTGGCGGACTACCAGCGCCTGCTGCACAACCTGCGCCAGCAGGTGGTCGACGGGTCGCTGTGGATCGCGCGGGCGGCGTCGAACTTCGACATGGACCACTTCGACCTCCGCTCGGCCGCCATCTCGCACGCGCTGGAGGAGCACCGCGACCACCTGCTGCTCGAGCGCGACTACGTCGCCGTCGGCGGCTCCCTCGAGGCGCTGCGCGCGGGCCGGAAGAACCTCGGTTCGCAGGCGCTGTCCGGCTACATGTTCCACGAGGCGAGCCGGCCGAACCCGGTCGGGTGCCTCGGCGCGATGTTCATCATCGAGGGGCTCGGCGCGCAGAAGGCCGGCGTGTGGGCCCGGCGGTTCCAGGAGGTCCTCGGGCTGGCGGACAACCAGGTCCACTTCATGGCCTACCACCAGGACGCCGACGCCGAGCACACCGGCACGCTCGACGCCATCCTCACCTCCGACCGGATCGACGACGACGCGGCCGACGCCATCGTCACCTGCGCGCGGGTGGTGGCCCGGCTCTACGTCATGCAGCTGACCGAGCTGGACGAGATCTGATGCCCGTGCGGTCCGACCCGAGCATGTGGGAGGCGATCTACGCCGACCCCTCGGTGCCGCTCGACAAGCCGCTGGTGCGGATGATCATCGAGGACCAGCAGCGCCCGTCGCGCCGTCTGCTGTACCCGATCGCGCGGATCGTCTCCCGGGTGCTGGTGGCCGTGCTCTCGGTCATCAAGCGGGTGTTCCCCGGCAGGTGGATGACGCTGCGCACCATGGACGCGCTCTGCCTGTGGTTCCTGCGCCGCTTCGTGTCGCCGGACGCCGTCGAGCTGCTGATCCGCCACTTCGTGGTGGAGACCAACCTGGTGAACTTCATCATCCGCAACACCCCGGCCGCCATCGAACCGGTCACGCTGCGCCCGACGACGCTGTCCGGGCTGGGCGACAACGCCGTCGTCGAGCACGACGTCAACGTCTACGACGTGCTCATCGCGCTCGAGGGGATCGACATCACGGCGCCCGAGCGCCTGAACTTCGCCCAGCTCGACGTGCCGGACCTCGACTCGGAACGCCGTCGCCCCCGCCTGCTGCGCCTCGACATCCAGACGGCGCTGTGCCTGATGAACATCCCGTTCTGCATCGCGCTGAACCTGGAGGAGTTCCGCCGCGCGATCCACTCGCTGCGGTTCGACGACTCCTTCCTCAGCATCCTCGCCGTGCTGACCGACGACGAGACGTTCGAGCACTGGAAGATGGGCGCCCTCAGCCTCTGGATGGACACGAACGTGGACGTCCCGCAGCTCGTCTACCGGCACGCGCTGGTGTGCGAGTACGCCCACGCCCACCTGGTCTCCATCGCGCGGCAGCGGGGCGAGGGGGAGTAGCCCTCGCTCACCGGCCAGGACCTGCACGCGATTCTCCGGTACCCCGGTGGGCCGACAGGTGGGGTCGACCAGTGACTCCCACCGGCGCCTGCGACGGGGGAGGGGACGAACGCTCGACCTGAGGCCGGTATCGGACCGGCCAAGGTTCGAAGGAGCGTTCCATGACCACCATTCCTGTGGGTGAGAGCACCGCCACGACGGACGTCTCCGGGGAGTCCCCGGCGACGGCCCCAGCGCTGAAGCTCGAGCTCGTCGTCATCCCGGTGGCGGACGTCGACCGCGCCAAGGCGTTCTACACCCGCCTCGGCTGGACCGTCGACGTCGACCTGCGTGTGGCGGACGACTACCGCGTCGTCGAGCTCACCCCGCCCGGGTCGCCGGCGTCGATCATCGTCGGGACGGGCGTGACGGACGCCGCGCCCGGTTCGGCGCGGGGCCTGCACCTGGTGACCCGCGACATCGAGGCGACGCACGCGGACCTGGTGGCGCGGGGCGTCGAGGTCAGCGACGTGTTCCACGACGCCGGCGGGGTGTTCCACCGCGCCGACCCGGCATCGCGGGTGGCCGGCCTGGCGCCCGGGCGCGCGTCGTACGGCTCGTTCGTGGAGTTCGCCGACCCCGACGGCAACACGTGGACGGTGCAGGAGATCACCGAGCGGATCCCGGGCCGCGTCACGCAGGCGCGCTACGACTCCGCCGCAGAGCTCGCCGAGGCGCTGCGCGCGGCCGCGGCGGCGCACGGGGAGCACGAGGCCCGCACGGGGCAGGCGGACGCGAACTGGCCCGAGTGGTACGCCGAGTACCTGATGCGGGTCGCGGCGGGCCAGCAGCCGCCGGAGTGACGACCCGCACACCCGGGTCTTCGCCGTGCCCGGGCCAGGGGCCCGGGCACGTACCGGGGAGCGGCCCTGGGGTCACGGCCAGTGGCCGCCCCTGGCGCCTTCACCCCGGCCCGGGCGGGAGTCTCGGAGAGCGGGGGACGACCCCCGCAGCTCCCGCAGCCCCACGCAGCTTCCCGAAGGGAACGGCCATGCCCGTCATCCGCTTTCATCTCGACTCCACGCTCAGCGCCTCGGACGTCCTCGACGTCCTGACCGACTTCACGCCCGCACGACCGGAGGCGTGGCCGACCATCGACGCCGAGCACTTCGAGGTCCACGGCCTCGGCGCGGACTGGGCCGACGTCACGGAGGGCACCGCATCCGCGTGGGAGCACGCGCGCTACGAGTGGGACGCTGACGCCGGCCGCGTCGTCATCACGACGCTCGACTCGAAGGTCTTCGGGCCGGGCGGCGGCTGGGTCTTCCAGGTCACGCCCACCGGGTCCGGCTCCCGGGTCGACGTCGAGCTCACGCGGCACCCGGCAACGCTCAAGGGCAAGGTCCTCGCCGCGCTGCTGCCGCTCGTGGCACCGCGCTCGCTCCGCACGTCCTTCAGCGGGCCCCTGCACGCGGCCGCATGACCCCCCTCCACCTCCGGCGGTCCGCCGCCGACCCCGAAAGGAACGGACCATGTCCGAGAACCCGTCCGAGAAGAGCTTCACCCCGCAGCGCGTCTGGCTCGTCACCGGGAGCTCCCGCGGCTTCGGTCGCGCCATCGTCGAGGCCGTGCTCGAGCACGGCGACGCCGTCGTCGCGACGGCCCGCCGCGTGGACGACCTCGCACCGCTGGCCGAGCGCTTCGGCGACGACCGGCTCCTGCTCGCCCCGCTGGACGTCACGGACGCCGAGGCGGCGCGCACGACCGTCGCCGCCGCGGTGGAGCGCTTCGGCCGGCTCGACGTCGTCGTGAACAACGCCGGCTACGCCGACAGCGCCTCGATCGAGGAGATGCCCGACGACGCCCTGCGGCGCCAGATCGACACCAACCTGTACGGCGTCATCCACGTCACGCGGGCGGCCCTGCCCGTCCTGCGCCGGCAGCGCTCGGGGCTGTTCCTCCAGTTCTCCTCGATCGGCGGCCGCGTGGGCGGGTCGCCGGGGCTCGGGGCGTACCAGGCGGCCAAGTTCGGCGTGGAGGGGTTCTCCGAGGTGCTCGCCGCCGAGGTGGCGCCGTTCGCCGTGCGCGTCGTGATCGTCGAGCCGGGCGCGTTCCGCACGGACTGGCAGGGCGGCTCGATGCGCCGGTACCCGGCGGGCGCCGACTACGCGACGACGGTCGGCGCGATCAACGACCTGCGGGCCGAGACCGACGGCACTCAGGCCGGCGACCCGGCGCGGGCCGCCCGGCTGCTGGTGGACCTCGCCGCGAGCGCCGACCTCCCGCTCCGCCTGCCGCTCGGCTCGGACGCCGTCGGGCGCGCGCTCGAGGGCGACCGGCGCCGGATCGAGGAGACGGAGGCGTGGGCGGAGACGAGCCGCAGCACCGACTTCGCGCCGGCGCCCGCCGGGGCGGCCACGGGGGCGGATCGATGAGCGCCCCGGCCTGGCGCATCACCGGCGCCGGGAGCGGGATCGGGCCGACGTGACCACCCCGGCTCGCACCTCCCACGCGCGGACGCCCGCCCCGGGCGCCGTCGTGCCCACGCGGGCCGAGGACCGCACCACGCCCTTCGAGATCTTCTTCGACCTCGTCTTCGTCTTCGCCCTCACGCGGGACGTCGCGCTGGTCGAGGCCACGCCGGGCGCGGACTCGCTCGGGCGGGCGGTCGTGCTGCTGCTCATGCTCTGGTGGTCGTGGTGCGCGTTCATCTGGCTCGGCAACCAGGTGCGCCTCGACCGGGGGTTCGTGCGGGTCGGGATGCTCGTCGCGATGGCGGCCCTCTTCGTCGTCGGGCTCGTGGTGCCCGAGGCCTGGGACGCCCGGACGGGCGGGGTCGCCCCGGCGATCGTCCTCGCGGTCGCGTTCACCGTGGTGCGCGCGTGCTACGTCGTGCTGCTCGCGGTCGTCGCCTGGCCGCACCGGCGCCTGCGCACGCAGGTCCTGCTCGACCTCGTGCCGCAGTCGCTGTCGATCGGCCTGCTGTTCGCCGGCGCGCTGCTCGGCGGCGGGTGGCAGACGGCGCTGTGGGCGAGCGCGTTCGTCGTCGACTTCGTCGGCGGTCGGTCGGCGTCGCGCTACCGCGGGTGGCGGGTGGGCAGCGCCCGCCACTTCGCCGAGCGGCACGACCTCGTGCTCATCATCGCGCTCGGCGAGACCGTGCTCGCCACCGGGGCCCGGGTCGGCTCCTGGACGGCGCAGCCCGCGGCGCTCGCCGTCGCGCTCCTCGGCTTCCTCCTGACCGCGAGCCTGTGGTGGGCGTTCTTCGGGCACCTCTCGGGCGACGCGGCGCGGGCCCTCGCCGGCACGGACCGGTCGCGGCGCTCCGCGCTCGCGCGCGACGGGTACACCTTCGGCCACCTCCCGATCGTGGGCGGCGTGGTGCTCGTCGCCCTCGGCGTCGCCCTGCTGCTCGACGACGTCGCGCGTGCGCCTGACGCGCCAGCCCACGGGTTCGCGGTGGTCGCCCTCGCCGGCGGCGCCGTCAGCTTCCTGGCCGGCCTCGAGGCGTTCCGGTGGGTGCTGCTGAGGACGTGGCGGCCGGCCTCGGTGGTCGCCGCCGCCGCGGTGGCGGCTGCCGCGGCCGCGTCCCCGTGGCTCCCCGCCTGGGCGTCGGCCGCCGCGATCGTGGCGATCGTCGCCGTCGCCGCCGCCCTCGTCGGCCGGGGGTCAGCCCGCAGCCATCACCGAGTCCTTGAGGGCCGTCGCCAGCTGCCGTCGTGACGTGACGCCGAGCTTCCCGAACACCTTGCGCAGGTGCCACTCGACGGTCCGCGGGCTGAGGAAGAGCTGCGCGCCGATCTCCGGGTTCGTGCTGCCCGTCGCCGCGAGCCGCGCGATCTGCCGCTCCTGGGCGGTCAGCTCGTCGACCGGGCCGACGACCGACCGGTGCACGACCTCGCCGGTCGCCGCGAGCTCGCGCGCCGCGCGCTCGGCGAAGGCGTGGGCGCCGAAGCCGACGAAGCGCTCGTGCGCCTGCCGGAGCACCTCGCGGGCCTCGACCCGGCGGTTCTGGCGACGCAGCCACTCGCCGAGGAGCAGCCGGGCCCGGGCCTCTGCGGTGCCGACCCGGGTACGGCCGAGGGTCTCGATCGCGGCGCGGTACAGCGGCTCGGCGTCGCGGTCGTCGGCGAGCAGCGCGGCCGACCTGGTGGCGAGGCCGACGGCCCAGTCCGTGCCCGTCGCGTCGGCGATCTCCTGCAGGCGGGCGGCCGCGGCGCGGCCCTGCTCGGGAGCGCCGGCACGCACGGCCGCCTCGACGTGCTCGGGGAGCACCCAGGCGGCGAGGCCCACGTCGAACGGGTGCCCGTCGGCGGAGGCCGTCGCCGCGAGGGCCTCGGCGTAGCGCCCGCGGGAGTTGTGCAGCACCCCGCCGTGCAGGTCGTCCGAGAGCCGCCACTGCGCCTCGCCGCGTTCCGCGACCCGGCGCGCGACGGCGGCCGCGGACTCCTGCTTGGCCGCCTCGTCGCCGCGATAGGCGGCGAACCATCCCGCCCGGTCCGGCCCCTCGGGGACATCGCTCGCGGCCATGATCTCCCGCGTGCCCTCGTAGAGCTCCTCGGCGTCGGCGATGCGGCCGCTCATCAGCAGGATCGGATAGCGCTCCGACATCGCCATCGCGAGCGTCGAGAACGCCCCGTCGCGCTGGCAGGCGTCGGTGAACTCGGCCGACGCGTCGAGATAGGCGGCGTCGTCGAGGAGGACCCGGGCGACGAGGCACGTGAGGGGGAGCCAGCGCATCGCCCCGACCTCCTGGCTGACGTCGGCGCCGTACCCGCGCATGGGATCGGTGTCCTGCTGCGCGGCGTCGGCGTCGTCGTCGAGCGAGCGCAGCGCCGCGAGCGCGGTGCGGAGGGCCGGGGCGGCCGGCCCGTAGCCGTCCAGGACGAGGACGGCGAGCCCGCGCAGGGCGTCGAGCGCGGCCCGCGACCCGCGGTTGAGGGGCGTCGCGGGGTCCGCGGCGAGGATGCCGTGCGCGACCTCGGGGATGCCGACGGTGCCCGCCGACGACCCGGCGAGGACCGCGGCGATGAAGGCGTTGGCGTAGGTGACCATCGCCGCGTCGCCGTCGAACGCCTCGAGACGTCTCGCCGCGTCGAGGAGCAGCTCGGCGCCGTCGCGGCCGGGGGAGGTGTAGAAGCGGACGTGGCTGCGGGCCAGGTCGACCCGTGCCTGCTGGTGCGCGTTGAGCAGCTCCGGCTCCACGCGGTCGAGCAGCCGCTGCGCGTCCTGCATCGCGCCGGCGCGGAGGGTGTCCTCGGCGGCCATGAGCATCCGCCGGGACCGCATGTGGCGGTCGGGGGTGAGCTCGGCTCCGCGGGCGTGGAAGTTCGCGGCCGCGATGATGCCGCCGCGCAGGCGCGCGCGGTCGGCGGAGCGCACCAGCTCGGCGGCGACGTCCTCGTCGAACCCGATCGTGCTCTCGGCGAGGTGCCACGCGCGGCGGTCGGGGTCCTGCTGCGGATCCGTGGCGTCGGCGACAGCCCGGTGCGCGGCGCGGCGGTCGGCGGCGGGCTCGGCGGCGACCACGGCGGAGCGCACCAGGGGGTGCCGGAACCGGAGGCGCGCCCCGAGCTCCAGGAGGTTCTCCTCGACGGCGGGCGCGAACGCGGACGTGTCCAGGCCGAGCGAGGCCGCCGCGGCGAGCACGAGGGTCGGGTCGCCCACGGGCTCGATCGCGGTGAGGAGCAGCAGCCGCCGGGTGTCGGACGGCAGCCGCTCGACGCGGCGCCGGAAGCCGTCCTCGACCTTGGCGCCGACGCCGGTGCGTCCCCGGGCGAGGGGAGCGGCGGAGAACTCCATCGCCCCCCGCCGGAACTCGACGAGCGCGAGCGGGTTGCCACGCGCCTCGGCGACGATGCGCTCGCGCACGGCCGCGTCGACCGGGCCGCCGACGACCGTACCGAGCAGCGTGCGCGCGTCGGCGTCGTCGAGCGGCCGGACCACGAGGTCCTCGATCGCGGCGAACCGCTCGTCGACCGGCTCGCGGACGGCGAAGACGATCGCGACGGACTCGGCGACGAGGCGTCGTGCGACGAACGCCAGCACCTGGGCGGAGGCCTGGTCGAGCCACTGGGCGTCGTCGACGAGGCAGACGAGCGGACGCGTCTCGGCCGCGTGGCTGAAGAGGCTCAGCACCGCGAGGCCGAGCACGAACCGGTCCGGGGCCGGTCCCGAGCGCAGGCCGAGCGCGACGCCGAGCGCCATCGCCTGCGGCTCCGGGAGCGCTCCCAGGCCGTCGAGGACGGGAGCGCAGAGCTGCTGGAGGCCCGCGAGGGCCAGCTCCATCTCGGACTCGACGCCGATCGCCCGCACCACCCGGCAGCCGGTCGCCTGCTCGGCGACGTGGTCGAGGAGCATCGTCTTGCCGAGCCCGGTCTCGGCCCGCAGCACCAGGGCACGGCTCTCGCCGCCGCGCACGCTCGCGACGAGGCGGCTGAGCCGCTCCCGCTCGCGTCGACGCCCGATGAGGGTCGGACCATGCGCACCAGGCGTCATGGTCGCAGAGCCTATCCGCAGCCCCCGCGCCTCGACAGCGCTCGGGTCAGCCGTGCTCACGGGCCGTCCGGGTGAACTCGGCCGTCGCGACCCGCCATCGTCCGCCGTCGAACCGGTAGGCCAGGGCGAGCGACCCGGCGCCGTGCCGGGCACGCGTCCCGTCCTCCGGGTAGAGGGTGTCCTCGACGGCCCAGGTGCCGTCGGCCCGGTCGTCGGCGAGGACGTCGAGCTCCTCGTCCGAGGACTGGACGACGAGCCGCCCCGGGCCGATGGCCCGGTCGATCGCGGCCCCGATCCCCGTGGTGGCGGCGAAGCAGCCGAGCTCGCCGTCCGCGCCGTAGGCGCGGAACCGGCCGTCGGGGGTGAACAACGACTCCAGCTCGGCCCAGTCGCGCACGGAGGCGGCGCGGCAGAGCCGGGACTGCACGCGGCGGAGCTCCTCGAGGACGAGCAGCCGGTCGAGGGGCGCCAGCGGGTCGGTCATGCGCGTCCCCGTCGTGCGGCCGTGGTGCGGTGGAACATCGGAGTCCTTTCGACGTGCGGCACCGTCCGGTCCGGCGCCTGGGTCGAGCCTCCCGCCCCGCGTGCCCGGGACCACCAGGGCAACACCCTGGTCGACACCCTGGGATCGCAGCCGCTCGGCGCCACCCGCCGCTGCGCGGTGACTCCGCGCTCGTCCGGTGGTCCGCCCGTCGGACACCAGTGGCTCGCCCGGTGATCGCCCGGTGGTCGCCCGGGTGGTCGCCCAGGGAGTGACACAGGTGCCTTGCCCCGAGCCCGCGCGCGACCGTGGCCTGCATGAACACCTTCACCCCACCGCCCGACGCCCCCCGACCGACCACGTCCCGACCGACCGCGCGCGCCGCGGTCGCCGGACGCCGCGGCGTCCGCCCGCTCACCGTCCGCCTCCTCGCCGTCCTCGGCGCGCTCGCCGTGCTGCTCTCCTGCTGGGGCTCGCTCCTGCCCCCGGCGCACGCGGCCGACCGCCCCGCGCCCGTCTCGTCCGTGGTGCACGTCGACGCCGGCGCCCTGGAGGGCGCCACGACGCCCGCGGGCCTGGAGTTCCGCGGCGTCCCGTACGCGGCGCCGCCGACCGGCGGGCTGCGCTGGGAGCCGCCGCAGCCGGTGGCGCCCTGGAGCGGCGTGCGCGAGGCGACCGACTACTCGCCGGTGTGCCCGCAGGCGCCGCCGAGCCCGAACGGGCAGAGCGAGGACTGCCTCTACCTCAACGTCACCGTCCCGGCCGGCACCGCGGCCGACGCGAAGCTCCCGGTGATCGTCTGGATCCACGGAGGCGGCTTCGAGATCGGGGAGGGCGCCGACTACGAGGCGGCAGACCTCGCCGCCCAGGGCGCCGTCGTCGTGACGATCAACTACCGCCTCGGGCTGCTCGGGTTCCTCTCGCACCCCGCCCTGGCCGACCGAGCCGGAGCGAGCGGCAACTACGGCCTCATGGACCAGCAGGCGGCGCTGCGCTGGGTGCACCGCAACATCGCCGGCTTCGGCGGGGACGGCGGGAACGTGACGATCGCGGGGCAGTCGGCCGGCGGGCTGTCGGTCGCGATGCACCTGGCGTCGCCGGGGGCGAAGGGCCTGTTCCAGCGGGCGGTGATCCAGAGCGGGGCGTTCGCCCCGGTGCAGAAGTCGCTCGCGCGGGCGGAGCGCGAGGGCGTCGCCTCGGCGGCGGCCGTCGGCTGCGACGACGGGACCGCCGCGCAGGTGGCCGAGTGCCTGCGGCATGCGTCCGTCGAGACCCTGGTGGCGAACCAGCCGCTGTCGATCACGCCCGGCGTCGTCGACGGAACAGTCCTGCCCCGGTCGGTCGGCGACGCGATCGCGACCGGGCGGTTCCACCGGGTGCCGATCCTCAACGGCGTCAACACCCAGGAGAACCGGATCTTCACCACGCTCGGGCTGAGCGTGACGAAGGGCGCCACCGCCGTGCTGCCCGGCCCGGTCGACGCGTCGAGCTACGAGTCCACCATCGCCACGAACTTCGGCGTGGACGCGCGGACGGCGTCGTTCGTCGCGAAGGCCTACCCCCTGTCGAGGTACGCCTCGCCGGCGCAGGCCTTCAGCGTGCTGAACTCCGACGCCAACTTCTCCTGCCCGGCGTTCGCGCTCGACGGCGCTGCCTCGGCCTGGGTCAAGACCTACGCGTACGAGTTCAACGACGCCGAGGCGCCCAGGCTGTTCGCGCCCGACACGCTCGGCGAGCCCTACGCGGCCACGCACCAGTCCGAGCTGGCGTACCTCTTCGACCAGCCCAACGCGCCGCTCCCCGGCGAGCTCTCGGCGTCGCAGCAGCAGCTCGCCGACACGATGCAGGCCGCGTGGGTGCAGTTCGCGCGCACGGGGTCGCCGGCCACCGCCGCCACGCCCTGGCCGAGGTTCGACCTGGCCGGGCACCGGATCCTCTCCCTCGACGACCCGGCCCCGTCCGTCGAGCGCGGCTTCGCCGCCGACCACCGGTGCGGCGTCTGGGCGGCGGTCGCGCTGTTCGGCTCCCGCTGACCGGCACCCCGCCACCGCACGCAGAACACCCGTACCCATCCACAGAAAGGTCGCGCCATGCTCGACAGAAGGACGTTCCTCCGCACCACCGGCGTGCTCGCCGCCGCAGGAGCCGTCGGCTCCCAGGCCGGGACCGCGGTCGCCGGCCCGCCCGCCGCCGGTCCGTCCGGACCGCGCCCCGTGCTGCCGGTCCGCCCGGCGTTCCCCGAGATCAAGCAGATCCGGGCCGGTGAGCTCGACGTCGGGTACGCCGAGCTCGGCCCCGCCCGGGGCACGCCCGTGATCCTGCTGCACGGCTGGCCGTACGACATCCACAGCTACGTGAAGGTGGCGCCGCTGCTGGCCGACCAGGGATATCGCGTGATCGTGCCGTACTTCCGCGGGCACGGGACGACGACCTTCCTCTCCTCCCGCACCTTCCGCAACGCCCAGCAGTCCGTCATCGCGCTGGACGTCGTGGCGCTGATGGACGCGCTGCGGATCCGCAGCGCGGTGATCGCCGGCTACGACTGGGGCTCGCGCACCGGCGACATCATCGCCGCGCTGTGGCCGGAACGGGTCAGGGCCCTGGTGTCGGTGACGGGCTATCTCATCACCAACCGCGAGGCCAACGAGGACCCGATCCCTCCGAGCCTGGAGTGGGCGTGGTGGTACCAGTACTACTTCGCCACCGAGCGCGGCCTGCGGGGCCTGAACAACCCCGAGTACCGCGACGAGCTGGCCCGGCTGGTGTGGACGTTCAACTCGCCCACCTGGTCCTTCGACGCGGCGACCTTCGAGCGGACGGCAGCGGCGTTCACCAACCCGGACTACGCCGCGATCGTGGTCCACAACTACCGCTGGCGGCTCGGTCTGGCCGCCGGCGACCCGAGGTACGACCGACTCGAGAAGCGGCTGGCGGCCGGGCCGACGATCGGCGTCCCGACGATCACGATCGACGGCGCGGACGACCCGTTCACCCCGGAGGGCGACGGGGCGCACTATCGCGCCAAGTTCGTCGGGCCGTACGACCACCGGACGTTCGCCGTGGGGCACGACGTGCCGCAGGAGGCGCCGCGCGAGTTCGCCCAGGCGGTCGTGGACGCCACCCGGCTGTAAGGGCCGCCGTCGACCGCGAACGCCCCGGGCCCGGACGGTATCCCGTCACGGCCCGGGGCGTTCGCGCGCCTCAGGATCAGGAGACGTCGGCGACCGCGGCGAGCACGGTGTCGGCGACCTCGGCGGGGTGCGAGACCGCGACGGCGTGGGACGCCCCGGCGATCTCGACCAGGCGCCCGCCGGCCCGGTCCGCCATGAAGCGGACCGCCTCCGCCGGGATGTTCCGGTCGGCGCCGGCGAGCACGAACGTGGACGGCAGCCGTTCCCAGGCGGGGGCGCCCGCCGCGAGGCCCTCGCCGAGCGCTGCCGACGTCGCGGGCCGCTGGCCCGCGGCCATGAGGGCCGCCGTGCCCGGGTCGACGTCGGCGGCGAACTGCTGCGCGAACGCGTCCTGACGGATGGCGAGCTCGGTGCCGCCGTCGGTGAGCGGGTAGCTCTTCAGGGTGTCGCCGAGGGTGCTGCCGGGGAACTTGCCCGACAGCTCGAGCGCGCTCTCCCCGTCGGCCGGGGCGAACGCGGCGACGTAGACCAGGGCGGCGACGTTCGTGGCGTCGGCGGCGGCCTGGGTGATCACGCTGCCGCCGTAGGAGTGGCCCACGAGGACCACGGGGCCGGGGATCGAGGCGAGGACGTCGGCGACGTACCTGCCGTCCCCGGACAGCGTCCGCAGCGGGTTCGCCACGGCCGTGACGGGGACGCCGCGGGCCCTGCAGGCGCGCGACGACGCCGTTCCAGCTGGACGAGTCCGCGAACGCGCCGTGGACGAGCACGACGGTGGGGCGGGACGTGGTGGGCTCGGACATGAGGGTTCCTTTCGTCGGGATGGTGCGGTGCGTGGTGTCGGGGCGCCGTCGGTCAGCGGCCGGGGCGGCGCTCGCGGATCTCCTCGTGCTCTCCGTTCGGTCGGCGGTACGTCCCCACCGTCCGGCCGCCGGCCGCACCGCGGCACCCGTGCGGCACCCGGGTCCACCCACGGGCGGTGCCCGGGCCCGGTGCCCTGGCCAGGGCGACCCGTCACGGCGCCGGTGCCGCACCCGGGCGCGACCCCGCAGGCGTCCTCGGCATCGTCGTCGGTAGCCATCCGTCCCGTCCCGAGAAAGGTCGACCATGTCCGCTCCCGATCCCCGGGCGATCGCGAGGCTGCGGTCTCGGCTTCCCTCCCGCGTCGAGCCCGTGGGGCCCGTCCTCCTCGCGCTCGACGACACCCCGGCCAGCCACCTGCCGGTCCCGTGGGCGGCGGCCGAGGCCGCCGTGCGGGGCACGACGCTGCGGGTGGTGCGGACCGTGGTGACGCCGCCGCCCGTCGTCGTCCCCGCGACTCCCTGGGGGACCTGGTACCCGTGGACGTCGTCCGACGGACGCAGCCCCGTCGCCGCGGCGTGGGACGCCGCGCGGGCCGACCTGGAGGACGTCGTGCGGCAGGTGCACGAGGTCGACCCGCGGCTCGGCGTCGAGACCGCGCTCACGCAGGCCGGGGCGGCGTCCGCCCGCCGGGACGACGCCCTGCTGGTCGTGGGGCGGCGGCGCGGCCTCCGCGCGCTGGGCGGGCCAGTCCCCGGGACGGCCCGGCGGGCGGCACGACGGGTCGGCCGACCGCTGGCGGTCGTCGCGCTGGCAGAGGCTCCGCAGGAGGGACCGTCCGCGCACCGCGTCGTCGCGGCGCTGCGCAGCCGGGAGGACCCGACCGGTGTCCTGGACGTGGCGTTCCGCGCCGCTGCGCGCCGTCGCGTCGGGGTCACCGTGCTGCACGTCCCGGGTGACACCCTCCCCGCCACGGTCGAGGCGGAGATCCTCGCCGAGGTCCTGGACCCCTACGAGCAGGTCTTTCCCGACGTCGACGTGCGGACCCGGGCGGTCCCCGCGCTCGCTCGCGCCGTCGTTCAGGAATCGGTGGGCGCCGCGCTCACGGTCGTGGGCGTGCCGTCGTCCCAGCGCGACCTGAGGGGGCGAACCCTCGCGCGCCGCGTCGTCGCCGGGGCCCGCGGCACCGTCGTCCTCGTCCCGGCCGACGTGCCGGCGCCGGGATGACGAGAGGCCCGAGCCTCGAGCTCGAGCTCGGTGACGTGATCGTGGTGCGCCGCGCTGGCCGTGCCGATGACGGTCAGGCCGCGGGCGCGTTGCTAGCGTCGGCTCATGTTCGACGGCTTCCGGCTGGACCGGGTGGAACTTCCCGAGGTGACGCTGCGGGTGCGGCACGGCGGCACGGGCACGCCGGTGGTGCTGCTGCACGGGCACCCCCGGACCCACACGACGTGGCACGCGGTGGCGCCGCTCCTCGCGCACGAGCACACCGTGGTCTGCCCCGACCTGCGCGGCTACGGGAGGTCGACGCTGCCGCCAGACGAGCCGGACCACGCGCAGTCGAGCAAGCGGGCGATGGCGCGGGACGTCGTCGACCTGATGTCCGCCCTGGGCCACGACACCTTCGCCGTGGTGGGCCACGACCGCGGGTCGCTGGTCGCGTTCCGCACCGCCATGGACCACCCGGAGCGGGTCACGCACCTCGTCGTCATGGACGGGCTGCCCGTGGTCGAGCACCTCGAGCGGACGGACGCGCGGTTCGCCCGCGCCTGGTGGCACTGGTGGTTCCTTGCCCAGGACGACAAGCCCGCCGAGCGGGTCATCACCGCCGACCCCGACGCCTGGTACCGCACGCCGCCGCCGGAGGACATCGGACCCGGCAACCACGCCGACGTCTGGGCCGCGCTGCGGGACCCCGCCGTCGTGCACGGGATGTGCGAGGACTACCGCGCAGGCCTCGGCATCGACCGCCGCCACGACGAGGACGACCGCGCGGCCGGGCGCCGGGTCGGGTGCCCGACGCTCCTGCTCGAGTCGACCGGGGACGACCTGGACATCCACGGCGACCCGGCCGCCATCTGGGAGCCGTGGCTCGACCGGCCGCTGCGGCACCGCCAGATCGGGTCCGGTCACCACCAGGCCGAGGAGGCCCCGGACGAGGTGGCCGCCGCCCTGCGGGAGTTCCTCGCCGGTGCCGACGCCCCTGCCGTCTGACGGCGACGTCGGCACCGGCCCGCGAGGGCGGCGACGCAGTGCTACAGGGTCGCGGTGTCGATGACGAACCGGTAGCGGACGTCGCTGGCCAGCACGCGCTCGTACGCGTCGTTGATCTGGTCGGCCGCGATGAGCTCGGTCTCGGGCGCGATGCCGTGCTCGGCGCAGAAGTCGAGCATCTCCTGGGTCTCGGCGATGGAGCCGATGCTGGAACCGGCGAACGACCGGCGGTTGTTGAACAGCGAGAACACCTGGATGGGCAGCGGCTCCGGCGGGGCGCCGACGTTGACCATGGTGCCGTCGAGGCGCAGCAGCCGCAGGTACTGGTTGAGGTCGAGCGGCGCGCTGACGGTGTTGACGATGAGGTCGAACCGGTTCTTCAGCGCCTCGAACGTGGCGGCGTCGTCGGTCGCGTAGTAGTCGGTCGCGCCGAAGGCGAGGCCGTCGTCCTTCTTCGCCAGCGTGCGCGAGAGCACGGTGACCTCGGCGCCCATGGCCGCGGCGATCTTCACGGCCATGTGGCCCAGACCGCCCATGCCGACGACCGCGACACGCTTGCCGGGGCCGGCGTTCCAGTGCGCGAGCGGGGAGTACGTGGTGATGCCCGCGCACAGCAGCGGCGCGGCGGCCGCGTAGTCGATGGCGGCGGGGACGCGCAGGACGAAGTCCTCGTCGACGACCACGTGGGTGGAGTAGCCGCCCTGGGTGATGGTGCCGTCCCGGTCGACGGCGGCGTAGGTGCCGGTGTTGCCCTTGAGGCAGTAGTTCTCCATGCCGGCGCGGCAGTTCTCGCACTCGCGGCACGAGTTGACCATGCAGCCGACGCCGACACGGTCGCCGACGGCGTGCTTGGTGACGGCGGGGCCGACCTCGACGACCTCGCCGACGATCTCGTGGCCGACGACCTGGGGGTAGGTGATCGGGCCCCAGTCGCCGCGCACGGTGTGGATGTCGGAGTGGCAGATCCCCGCGTAGCGGATGGCGATCAGGACGTCCTTCGGGCCGACGTCGCGACGCTCGATGGTCGTGGGGACCAGCGGCTCGGTCGCGGACGGGGCGGCGTAGGCGTTGACGGTGCGCAAGAGTTCTCCTTCGTCGGTGGTGCGGGGTCCACCGTATGCGCCCCCGGCCCGCTCCGGGGCGCCCTGTCAGGGCACCCTTGGGCGCCCTAGCCATCCCGCGACGACGTCGACGGCGCGGTGGGCGGTCCGGTCGACGTCGACCACCACGCCGTTCTCGTCGGCGCCCAGCGGCTCGAGCGTGGCGAGCTGCGAGTCCAGGAGCGCCGGCGGCATGAAGTGGTCCGCTCGCGCGGCGATCCGCCGCGCGAGCAGGTCGCGGTCGCCGTGCAGGTGGACGAACGCGACGCCGCCGCCCGCGCCGTCGCGGAGGGCGTCGCGGTACGACCGGCGCAGGGCCGAGCAGGCCATGACGACGGGGCTGCCGGCCTCGGCGCCGGTCCGCAGCACCTCCGCGACGCGGGCGAGCCAGGGGCGCCGGTCGTCGTCGGTCAGCGGGGTCCCGGCCGACATCTTGGCGACGTTCGACGGCGGGTGCAGGTCGTCGGCGTCCACGAACTGGAGGCCCAGGCGGGCGGCGAGCAGGCCGCCCACCGTCGACTTGCCGCAGCCCGCGACGCCCATGACGACGACGCCGCGCAGGTCGTCGACGCGGACGGGGCCCACGTCAGTACCCCGTGGCCGGGTCGACGACGGCGTCGAGCGGCTCGCCCGCGACGAACCGGCGGAGGTTCTCCTCGACCCGCGCGCGCAGCAGCGGCGCGACCATCTCCGGGGTGTCCGCGGTGTGCGGGGTGATCAGCGCGGTCGGCAGGTCCCACAGCGGGTGGCCGTCGGGCAGGGGCTCGGGGTCGGTGACGTCGAGCGCCGCGCCGCCGAGACGGCCCGAGGCCAGCGCCGCCACGAGGGCGTCGGTGTCCACGAGCCCACCGCGCGCGATGTTGACGAGCACGGCGCCGGGCTTCATGGCGGCCAGCTCGTCCGCGCCCAGCAGCGCCCGGGTCTGCGTGGTCAGCGCCGCGGCCACCATGACGACGTCCGCCCGGGCGAGCTCGGCCGCCAGGTGGTCCGTGGTGACGGTGCGCTCGGCGCCGGGCACCGGCTCGGCCCGACGGCGGACGACGACGTTGCGCGTGCCGAACGGCGCCAGGAGGTCGAGGTACGTGCGGGCGATGCCGCCGGCGCCCAGCACGAGCACGTCGGCGCCGAACAGCGACGTCCCGCCGGACGTGCCCCACGAGCGGGCGCGGGCGCGCTCCGGCAGGTGCCGGAGCGTCGCCAGGGTCAGCGCGAGGGCGTGCTCGGCCACGGGGCGCGCGAAGGAGCCCTTCGCGGAGGTCCAGGTGATGCCCGGCGTCCCCAGCAGCCCGGCCTCGGCGTACGCGTCGACCCCGGCCGACGGCAGCTGGACCCAGCGGGTCCCGGTCGCCGAAGCCAGCGCCGTCCGCAGGTCGGCGAGGTCGCCGCCGAACCAGAGCAGTCCCTCCGTCTCCGGGCCCGGCGCGACCAGGCGGGCGCCGGCCGCGGTGACGGCGTCCGGCAGCCAGCCGGGGCCCGGGCGGGCAACGCTCACGCCGGGGACCGACGTCGCGCCGCTCATGCCGCGACCCGGGCGACGCCGTCCGCGGCCTGCGCGCGGGCGCCGCCCGCGACCTCGACCGACCAGCCCGCCCCGAGGGCCGACTCGACGACGACCTCGTCGCCGTCGCGCCGGACGGTGAACGCCACGGCCTCGCCGTCGGCGCCGTCGACCTCGACGGTCCGCGACCAGCCGTCGGTGCCGGGGTGCACGAGCAGCGTCAGCCCGTCGAGGTGGTCGGCGTCCGGGCGCTCCTCGTGGGCGCTCAGGGGGACGACGCCGCCGGCGCGGACGTAGACCGGCAGGGAGTCGAAGCCGTGGTTCTCCCGCACCCAACGGCCGCCGGCGACGCGCTCGCCGGTGAGGAGGCCGGCCCACTCGCCGTCGGGCAGGTAGAGGTCGACGTCGCCCTCGGCGTTGAACACCGGCGCCACGAGCAGGTCGGACCCGAGCATGTACTGGCGGTCCAGGTGCGGCACCGCGGGGTCGTCGGGGAACTCCAGCAGCATGGGCCGCATCATCGGCGTGCCCGACCGGTGCGCCTCGTGCCCGGTGGCGACGAGGTAGGGCGCGAGCCGGTTCTTGAACCGCGCGAACGTGCGGGTCACGGCGACGGCGCTCGTCGGGTCGGACTCGTCCTCGCCGAACATCCACGGCACGCGGTAGGACCCGCTGCCGTGCATGCGGCTGTGGCTGGAGAACAGGCCGAACGCCGTCCAGCGCTTGAACACGCCGGCGTCCGGCGTCATCTCGAAGCCGCCGATGTCGTGGCTCCAGTAGCCGAACCCGCTGTACGCGAGCGACAGGCCGCCGCGCAGCGACTCGGCCATCGACACGTACGACGCCGTGGAGTCGCCGCCCCAGTGCACCGGGAACTGCTGCCCGCCGGCGGTGGCCGACCGGGCGAACAGCACGGCCTCGCCCGTGCCGCGCTCCTCGGCGAGCACCTCGTGCACCGCCTCGTTGTAGAGGTGCGTGTAGTAGTTGTGCATCCGCTCCGGGTCGGAGCCGTCGAAGTACTCGACGTCCACCGGGATCCGCTCGCCGAAGTCGGTCTTGAACGCGTCGACGCCCTGGCGCACGAGCACGCGCAGCTTGTCCTTGTACCAGGAGGCGGCGTCCGGGTTGGTGAAGTCCACCAGGGCCATGCCGCCCTGCCAGCGGTCCCACTGCCAGACCGAGCCGTCCCGGCGCTTCACGAGGTAGCCGGCCGCCATGCCCTCGTCGAAGAGGGGCGACTGCTGGGCGATGTACGGGTTGATCCACACGCAGACCCGCAGGTCGCGGTCGTGGAGACGGGCCAGCATGCCCTCCGGGTCGGGGAAGGTGCGCTCGTCCCACTCGAAGTCGCACCAGTTGAACTCGCGCATCCAGAAGCAGTCGAAGTGGAACAGGCTCAGCGGGATGTCCCGCTCCGCCATCCCGTCGATGAACGAGCTGACCGTGGCCTCGTCGTAGTCCGTGGTGAAGCTCGTCGACAGCCAGAGCCCGTACGTCCAGGCGGGGATCTCGGCGGGGCGGCCCGTGAGCGCGGTGTAGCGCTGGAGGATCGTCTTCGGGTCAGGCCCGTAGACGACGAAGTAGTCGAGCGCCTCTCCGAGCACGGAGAACTGCACCCGCTCGACGGCCTCGGAGCCCACCTCGAACGAGACGTGGCCGGGGTCGTTGACGAAGACGCCGTAGCCGCCGGTGGTCAGGTAGAATGGCACGTTCTTGTACGCCTGCTCGCTCGACGTGCCGCCGTCGTAGTTCCAGATGTCGACCGTCTGGCCGTTCTTCACCACCGGGCCGAAGCGCTCGCCGAGGCCGTAGACGAGCTCGCCCACGCCCAGGTCGAGCTGGTCGAACACGTAGCTGGTGCGCCCGTCGCGGCGCAGCTCGATCGGGCCGTGGTCGACGGAGGCGTCGGGGGCGACGTCGGCCCACGCGGCCGACTTGCCGCTCGACCCGGTGAGGCGGCGCCCGCCGGCGTGGAACGACAGCTCCCAGGACTTCCCGACGGACAGCTGCACGCTCAGGTCGCCGGTGGTGAGCGTGCCCTGGCCGTCGACGACCTTCGCCTCGCCGATGCCGTCGAGCAGGTCCAGCTCGAAGCGGCGGGGCTCCTGGCGGCCCTTGTGGTGGACGTGCTGCACCCGCACGACGTTCTCCATCGGCGACGACACGGTGGTCGTGATGACCGGGTTGTTCAGGGTGTCGCCGCGGTGCCGCACGACCTTGGTCGGCGCGACGGAGCGCAGGCGCGCGCCGTCGGCGGCGACCCGGTCCACCTCGCGGGCGTAGTGGATCGCGACGCCGGGGCGGGCGTGCCAGAAACCGTCGGTGAACTTCATGGGGAGGGCCTTCCGTGGTGCGGGTGGTGCGGGGCGCGCCGACCGGTCTCAGCGGGCGTCGGCGGTGGAGCCGACGAGCCGGAGCGTGCCGGGCAGGAGGTCGCGGGTGGGGGCGGCGGACGGGTCGGCGAGGCGGTCGACGAGGTCCTGGACGCTGCGGGCGCCGAGCTCGGCGCCGGGCGCGACGACGGCGCTGACGGCGGGGTCGGCCGTGGCCAGGTCCGCCGCGGAGGTCGCGAGCGCGAGGACGGAGACGTCGTCGGGGACGGCGCGCCCGGCCGCGACGAGCCCGTTCACGAACCCGGACAGCGCCGCCTCGTTGAGGACGAGGACGGCCGTGACGTCGGGGTGGTCGGCGACCAGGGCGGTGGCGGCCTGCCGGCCCGAGCGCGGGTCCTGGCCGCCGCGGACGACGACCGGGTCGAGGCCGCGGCGGGCCGCCTCCGCCTCGTAGGCCCGCGCGGTGCGGACGACCGGCCCGTAGCCCGACCATGCGGCGCCGGAGGGGCCGCCCGGCTCGCCGAGGAACAGCGCCACCCGGCGGTGGCCGAGGTCGGTGAGGTGGTCGAGCCCCGTGGCGACCATGCCGGCGAAGTCCATGTCGACGTACGACAGCCCGGTCGTGTCCTCGGTCCGGCCGATCAGCCCGAAGGGCACCTCGCGCTCCGCGAGCAGCGCGACGCGCGGGTCGTCGGCGGTGACCTCCATGAGCAGGACGCCGTCGACGAGCCCGCCGGACAGGTAGTCGTCGAGCTGGGCGACGTCGTCGACCGGCCAGAGCACGACGTTGAAGCCGCGCTCGGTCGCGGCGCTCGCGGCGGCGGTGACGATGCTCAGCGCGGTGCTGCCGAGGCGGTGCTGCAGGGCGGGGAAGACCAGCGCCACGATGTGGCTGCGGCGGCTCGCCAGAGCCCGGGCGAGCACGTTGCGGCGGTACCCCAGGTCGGCCATCGCGTCCTCGACGCGGGTGCGCGTCGCCGGGGCCACGCGCTTGGTCCCGTTGACGACGAACGACACGGTCGTCAGAGAGACGCCGGCCCGGTCGGCCACGTCCTGCATGGTCACCACGGGGCACTCCTCACGTCGGGAACAGGTCGGGAACAAAGCTCGGGATCGGTGGTGCGGATCGATGATCACACAGCCGGACGAGATTGGTAAAGCGCTTTGACAGCCTTGCCGGGTCGTGCCTAACCTCGCCGTCACGTGAACCGAGCGAAGGAGCTACGACTGTGCGACGAACCCACACCGCCGTCGGCGCGGCGTCGGCCGCCGTCGTCGTCCTGGGGCTGTCGGCCTGCAGCGGCGGTGCCCGTGCGGACGACGGCACGCTGATCGTGACCGACACGCTGTCCGACACCAGCGCGCCCGTCTACCAGGAGGTCTACGACGCCTGCGCCGCCGAGGTCGGCATGAAGGTGCAGGCCAACCACGTGGCGGGCTCCGGGCTCATCGCGACCGTCCTGCAGCAGGCGTCGTCCGACACGCTCCCCGACGTCCTCATGCTCGACAACCCCGACGTGCAGCAGATCGCGTCGTCCGGCGCGCTCAGCCCGCTGACCGACTACGGCATCACGGGCGACGGGTTCCCGCAGGGCGTCGTCGACGCGGGCACCTACGACGGCGACCTGTACGGCATCGCGCCCGTCGTCAATACGGTCGGGCTGTTCTACGACGTCGACGCGCTCGCCGAGGCGGGGATCGAGCCGCCCACCACGTGGGACGAGCTGCGCGCGGCCGCCGAGGCGCTGACCACCGACGGGCGCTACGGCCTCGCGTTCAGCGCCGCCAACACCTTCGAGGGCACCTGGCAGTTCCTGCCCTACCTGTGGAGCAACGGGGCGGACGAGGACGACCTGACGTCGCCCCAGGCGGTCGAAGCGCTCTCCTTCGTCAACGGCCTCGTGCAGGACGGGTACGCGTCGTCGAGCGTCGTCAACTGGTCGCAGAACGACGTCAACGACCAGTTCATCGCGGGAAAGGCCGCCATGATGGTCAACGGGCCGTGGAACATGCCCGCGCTCGAGGCGGCCGACGGCCTCGACTACGCCGCCGTCCCGCTGCCCGTCCCGGAGGCGGGGGACACGCTCGAGGCGCCGCTCGGTGGCGAGGCGTTCACCGTCCCGCGCACCGGGAACCCCGAGAAGATGGCGAAGGCCGGCGACTTCGTCGCGTGCGTGACCCGCGGCGAGCACCAGCTCGCGATGGCGACCGGGCGCGGCGCCGTCCCGTCGGACACCGAGGTCGCCGCGGAGGCGGCCGCCGAGAACCCGGTCGTGGCGACGTTCGTCGACACCGTGCAGACCGCCCGGTCGCGCACCGCGCTGCTCGGGCCGGACTGGCCCGGCGCCGCCACCCAGATCTACACCGCCCAGCAGCTCGCGCTGACCGGGAGCGAGCCTCCCGCGGAAGCCCTCGAGCGGGCGACGGAGCACTGATGCGCACGCCCACGTCGCGCGCGTCGTCACCGAGGAAGGATCGACGATGACCACCACCCTCGCCGGCCCGGCGCCCGTCGTCGCGCCCGGTCGCGGCGCCGACCGTCGGCGCAACCGCGCCCGGATGCGCGAGCGGACCGCCCAGTGGCTGTTCCTCGTGCCCGCGATCGCGTACGTGCTCGTGTTCTTCGGGTACCCGATCGTCAAGAACCTCGTGATGGGGTCGCAGGACTACACCGTGCGGACCTTCGTCTCGGGCGAGGCGCCGTGGGTCGGGCTCGACAACTACGTCGAGGTCGTCACGAGCGGCCTGTTCCGCACGACCGTGCTCAACACGGCGCTGTTCACCATCGGCTCGATCGTCGGCCAGTTCGTCATCGGGCTCCTGTTCGCCCTCTTCTTCAAGCGGCGGTTCCCGCTGGGGAACGTGCTGCGGTCCCTCCTCCTGCTGCCCTGGCTGCTGCCGATGATCGCGGGCACCGCGGTGTGGAAGTGGATCCTCGACCAGGACGGCGGCGTCCTCAACGAGGCGCTCGGCACGATCGGCATCGCGCCGGTCCACTGGCTCACCAGCCCCGACGTCGCGCTCGTCGCCGTCGTCCTGGTGAACGTCTGGGTGGGCATCCCGTTCAACATGACGCTGCTGTACTCCGGGCTGCAGAACATCCCCGACGAGCTCTACGAGGCCGGCGCCCTGGACGGCGCCACCGGCGCCAAGGCGTTCTGGCACATCACCTGGCCCAACCTGCGGCCCGTGGTCAGCGTCGTCCTCGTGCTCGGCGTGATCTACACCCTCAAGGTGCTCGACATCATCCTGGGCCTCACCGGCGGCGGCCCCGCCAACGCGACCCAGACCCTGGCCACCGACTCCTACCGGCGCTCGTTCCAGGAGTTCTCCTTCGGCACCGGCGCCGCGGTCAGCAACATCCTCATCGTGGTGTCGCTGCTGTTCGCCGTCGTGTACCTGCGCGTCAACAAGCGCGCCGTGGATGAGTGAGGTTCATCGTGAATCAGACGACCGACGCCCGGAAGCTGCGGTACACGATCGTCGGGATCGTGCTCCTCGCGGTCATGCTGTTCCCCGTCTACTGGATGGTCAACGTGTCCCTCCAGGGCGGCGGCACGGCGGCGAACAGCTCGTTCTTCCCGACGAACGTCACGTTCGAGGGCTACCAGCGGGCGTGGGAGGACCAGACCGGCAACCTCGTCACCAGCATGATCGTGGCCCTCGGCGCAGTGCTCGTGTCGCTGGTGATCGCCACGCCCGCCGCCTACGCGCTGTCGCGGTTCCGCCTGCGCGGCATGGGGATCTTCCTGTTCGTGCTGCTCCTGGCGCAGATGATCCCCGGCATCGTCATCGCGAACTCGCTCTACACGTTGTTCAACGACCTGGGCCTGCTCAACACGTACGTCGGGCTGATCCTCGCGAACGCCACCCACGGCATCCCGTTCGCCATCCTCATCATGAGCGCGTTCATGCGGTCCATCCCGCCCGCGCTCACCGAGGCGTCGCGCGTCGACGGCGCCGGCCACTTCCGCGCGTTCTGGTCGATCATCGTGCCGGTGAGCAAGAACTCGCTCATCACCGCCGGCCTGTTCAGCTTCCTCTTCGCGTGGAGCGACTTCATGTTCGGCCTCACCCTCACCACGGGTGCGGACATCAAGCCCATCACCCTCGGCATCTACGACTACCTGCAGGGCAACGTCCAGAGCTGGGGGCCCGTCATGGCGAGCGCCGTCATCTCCTCCGTGCCGGCGATCGTGCTCCTCGTCCTCGCGCAGCGGTACATCGCCGCCGGCGCGCTCGGCGGCGCGGTGAAGTGACGTGAGATGACCTCGTCCCCTCAGCCGAGGGCCGCCGCCCAGAGGCCGTTGCTCGCAGAGAACGCGGCGACCTCGTCGAGGTCGGCCTGGGGGCCGACGTCGCCCCCGCCGGCGGCCGACGCCACCCACCAGCCGGCGCCGGGCAGGCCGGCCGAGGCATAGGCGCGCACACCCGGTTCGAGGTGGCGACAACCGGGCCGGCGCCGTGCGAGCACCTCGCCGTGGGCCGGCTCCCACAGGCGCACCGACCCGTCGGCCTCCTCGCCGAGGACGACGGCGTCGAACCACCGCCAGACGACGACGTCGCGCCCGTCGGTCGCTGTCGCGATCGCGACGAGGTGGCCGGGGGAGACGCGCTCGGTACGCGGTGCCGGAAGGGTCGCGGCGAACGGCACGGTGGCGACACCGCCGTCGCGCCACACGTCGCACGCCTCCTCCGTCACGCGGAGCACCCGCGCGGTGCGGAGGGGCGGCGTCGTGCCCGGGCGGTCGTCGTGCCTGGCGTCGGTCGTCATGCCCGCGAGTCTGGCAGGGCCTCCCGTCGGGAGCGACAGGATTCGCGCGCCTGGCTGCGCGGCGCACGTGCGTTCTACCGCGAGCTGCGCAAGGCCAGGGCCGAGGGGCGCAGCGTGATCTAGGGCCTGGCGCCGCGGCCTCGGGCTCCGGCGGACGTGCTGTCGACGTAGCGCCCGGTGACGGTTCCCGTCTCGGAACCGCCACCGGGTGCTACGTCGGGGTGCGGTGGGTCAGCAGACGTCGTTGCCTTCGAGGTCCTCGCAGACGAGGCGCGTGCGTGCCTCGGTGACCGTGGTGGGGCCCGTGGTGCTCGTCGTCGAGATGGTGCCCGGGATGTCCGTCCAGTCGCTGGTGCCCTGGACGCGGAAGCGGCCCTGCCAGGTGGTGGTGAGCGAGACGGTGACGCCGTCGCGGTACACGTTGCCCTTGTCGTCGACGGCGGTGCCCGCGTCCTCGCCGGGCGTGCCGAGCTGGCTGTAGGTGTGTCCGACCCAGGACTCGTCAGGGGTGGCGTCGCCCTCGTGCCACGGGCGACCGGGAGACGTCGTCGTGAGCGTGCTGCCGGTGGACGAATACGGATCGTCGAAGTCCCACGCGTACTCGGTGGGCTCCGCGCGCAGGACGACGGGCACACCGAGCAGGGTGACCGTGCGGTCCTGGGGCGCCGCGGTGGTGTACGCCGGGTAGTGGACGTTGACCACCATCGGCGGGTTGCCCTGCACCGTCGCTTCCGGCGCCCGGATCTTCATGGACTTGAATTCGCGCTGTGCCTGGCGTGCGATGTCCGCGGGGGAGATGCACTCGTCCTCGGTGAGCTGCTCGGCGTCGTCGTAGGTGCCGTTCTCCCGGACTCGCTGCACCCAGAGCGCATCGAGGGCGTACTCACCGTCTTCGCACGGTGTCGTGATTTCGACGACGTCCGTGCCTTCCGGGCAAGCGCCCGGTGCCGTGACGATGCCGCTGAGGGAGTCCAGGTCTTCACCCAGCGTCCCGCACGTCACCGCGTCGGTGCGGGCGTAGCGGTCCCGGGGTTTGTCGGGAGCCGCAGGCTCCCTACCATCGGGAGTGTTCTTCCAACCACTCCCGCGTGCCTCTGCACCGGTCTCGTTCGAGTTGTCGTCTGCGAAACCAGAGTACTTTCGCTCGGACTCGGATGCTGCAGATAGCTGATGCGCGCTTGCCTGAATCAGGGGCATCGAAGCGAGGGAAGCCAGAGCTAGCGCAACCGTGGCCAGCCGCACGGCGACCTTCACGAGCTCTGGTCCGTTCGAACCTCGACAACGACCCATTGTCCGTCGCGGCGGGCCATCTCGACCCTGGATTCTGTAGTGTCGGCGGCTTCGCTGAAGACTTCGCTTCCTGACGTGTCCGTGACGCTCACGGGAGAGATTCTCACAGCCACGTCCATCGGCCAGATTTCTGTAGTGGCCTCCTGCTCGTAGGTGTGCACCACGCGCGCCTTCACATCACCGCCATGCCACTGGTCTCCCTGTTCGGCGATCTCCTTTGCTTGGTCAATACGCGCCGAACAATGAGTGCAGCTCTTGCTCGACATCTCCTCATAATTGGCCGTATCGCCGGTCTTCATGATGTACGGGTCGAGCTCGAGGAAGTACACCGCGGCTGCCTCGGCGCCGGCGGGGCCGTCGTCGTCCATCTCCTTCGGCCGCTCGGGCGCGACGACCACAGCGGTGGCGCTGGGCGACGGGGACGCCGAGGGGCTCGCGCTGGCGGCGGTGGGCTCGGGAGACGGCGTCGCGGGCGGGTCGTCGTCGCAGCCGGCGACGAGGAGCGCAGCGGCAGCGGCGATGGAGGTGGCGGCGAGAATGGCCCGGCTGCGGGTCATGACGGGGCTCCCTGTCGGCGGTGACGTCGCGGTCACTGTAGAGCAGATCGTCATTTGGTTGCCTGAGCGTCTGTGGATATCGCGTCGGTGCAGGTGGCAGAGGGACGACGTTCGTCGGCCACGAGACATGCGCCGGAGACTTCGCCGCGGCGAGGTGGGTGCGACGGGCCTGCGCGAGTGAACGACCGGAAATGATCGGTTGGCCGCTCGTTCGCACCGAGGGCACCACCTCGAGACCTACCGTTTCGTCTCGCGCCGGCGAGGTCGCCGGGTACGGATGGTCGACGAGCGAGGAGGCTCTCATGAGGTTGGCACGCAAGGCGGCCGGCGTGACGGCGGCGCTGGCGGCGGTGGCACTCACCCTCACGGGGTGCGGCGGCGGACCGGGGACGACGGCGCCGGGCTCGGCGGAGAAGCTGAGCACGGACGAGGACATCACCCTCTCCATGGCGTGGTGGGGCGACAACGACCGCGCGGACCTCTACGAGAAGGCGATCGACGTCTTCGAGGAGAAGCACCCGAACATCACGGTGCAGACGCAGTTCCAGGCGTGGGACGACTACTGGGGCGCCCGGGCCACGGAGGCGGCGGGTGGCGCACTGCCCGACGTCATGCAGATGGACCTGTCGTACCTGCGGCAGTACGGCGCGACCGGCCAGCTGCTCGACCTCTCGGGCCAGGAGGGTGTGAACCTCGACGTCGGCGGGCTCGACGAGTCGCTCGTGTCGGCGGGGGAGCTCGACGGTGGCCAGTTCGGCGTGCCGCTCAGCACCAACACGCTGGCGCTCTTCTACAACGCGGACCTGCTCGACGAGCTCGGCGTCAACCCGCCCGCCGAGGGGTACACCTGGGACGACCTGGACGCGTGGATCGCGAAGACGTCGAAGGTCGGCGCGGGGCACGACCCGGTCCTGTACGGGTTCAGCGACTACACGGGCCAGCTGTGGTTCTTCCTGTCATGGCTGATCCAGCAGGGCGTCGAGCCGTTCACCGACGACGGTCGGCTGAACTTCGACGAGGCGCAGATGACCGAGTGGCTGGACCGCGGCCAGGACCTGCGCGACGCCGACGCGTTCTTCCCGATCAAGAAGGCCAAGCAGATCGAGCCGCTGGAGGGCTTCACCGTCGGGGAGCAGGCGGCCGGCATGACGTGGGACAACTTCCTCGGCAGCTACGAGTCCGAGACCGGCCAGGAGGTGAAGATGCTGCCCATGCCGTCCGGGCCGAACGGGCCCCAGCAGTTCTGGAAGCCGGGCATGCTGCTGTCGGCGTCGGCCTCCACCGAGCAGCCGGCGGCCGCCGCCACGCTCATCGACTTCCTCGTCAACGACCCGGAGGTCGGAAGGATCTTCGGCACCTCCAAGGGCGTGCCCGCGGCCCAGGCGCAGATCGACGCGATGGGCGTGGAGCCGGGCTCGGCCGACGCTCGCGTGGTGCAGTACGAGGAGGACGTCGCGGACGTCGTCACCGAGACTGTCCCCGTCCCGGTCGAGGGCGTCGGCGAGCTCGAGGCCGAGTTCAAGCGCCTCAGCGAGGAGCTGCAGTACGGCAACCTCACGGTCGACGAGTTCGTCAGCCAGTGGTTCTCGTTCGCCGACGAGAGGGTGGGGCGGTCATGACCGCGACGACCGCCGACGTCGCACCCGCGCTCGCGCAGTTCGACCGGCTCTTCGACCACCTGCTGGAGTGGCTGCCGACGTTGTGGGACGCGGATCGCGGCGGGTTCTACTACGCCGCGAGCTCGCGGACGCGCCCCGAGCTCGAGGCGGACCTGGAGTCGACGGCGTTCGCGGTGAACATCGTCGACCGGGCGGGCCTGCTCGGCGCGCTCCCGGCCTCGGTGCACGACGCCCTGGTGCGCTACTTCCAGGACCGGCAGGACCCGTCGACGGGCTACTTCCTGGACCGGCAGAACGAGATGCGCGAGATCGAGCGGTTGCGCGGCCGCGCGCTCGACGTGTCCACCACGGCGCTGCGGCGGCTGGGCGCGGCGCCCCTGCACCCGCTGCCGGACGCGACGTCGGGCACGACGCCGTTCACGCGGCACGTGGAGTCGGTGGCGGCGTTCGAGGAGTGGCTGGACCGCCGGCCCTGGGACGACTCGTGGCTCGCGCAGGACAATCTCCAGGCCCAGGGCTCGCTGCTCGCGCTCCTGCCGGCGGAGCGGCGCGAGCCGCTCGTCGACGCCGCGCTCGCGCACGTGGGCGCCCGACAGGACCCGGCGACGGGGTTCGCGGGCGAGGGCGTGCCGTACAACCGGCTGTCGGGGGCGTTCAAGCTCGCGCTGTTCTGCCGGCAGGTCGGACGACCGGTGCCGCTCGCCCGCGAGATCTACGCCGCCGCGTTCGACGTCATCCGCACCGAGCCGTGCGTCGACGCGTGCTGGCTGCGCAACCCGGTGGAGCTGGTGGACGTCGTGGGCGGTCAGCTCGGCGGCGTCCCGGACGCCGACGTCGCGGAGCTCGTCGCGATCACGACCTGCAACGCGGTGGGCTTTGCCCGCGGGGACGGCGGCTTCTCACGGCACGTCGGCGCGTCCGTCCCGGCGCCGAACGCGGTGCGCCTCGGGTTGGGGCTGGACGAGGGCGACCTCAACGCCACGCACCAGTTCGTCACGACCGTGCGCCCCACGCTGTACCGGCTCGCCGGGGTCGAGGCCCCGCCGCTGCCCGCACCCGCCGACTGGGCCGTCCGCCTCGGCGGGTGACGGCCGGGATACCCTGCCGGCGACGCGGAACACGAGGGAGCGGCGATGCACCTGGCACGCCAGCGGCACGAGCTGGTGCTGCGCGAGCTGGCGCTGCGCGGCGCCCTGCGCTCGGCGGAGACGGCCGCGCGTCTCGGCGTCTCGGAGATCACGATGCGCCGCGACCTTGTCGCGCTGGAGGGTGCCGGCAAGCTCCGCCGGGTGCATGGCGGCGCGGTGGCCCTCGACGCGGCACCGGCGCCCCGGCCGGCGCGCAGCCTCGTGGGCCTGGTCGTGCCGAACACGACGTCGTACTTCCGCTCCGTGGTGCGCGGCGCGGAGGCGGTCGCCCCCGCGCTGCGCGTGCGGCTGGTGCTGGGGGTGTCGCAGTACCGGCCGGAGGTCGAGGTGGCGCAGGTCGACCGGCTCGTCGCCCTCGGCGTCTCCGGGCTGGTCGTCGCGCCGACGACGCGCGAGCGGCCGGTCGCCGAGCTCGCGTCCTGGCTGCGCTCCGTCGCCGTGCCGCTGGTGCTCATGGAGCGTCAGCTCGACGGGGACACCAGCCTGAGCGAGCTGGACCTCGCCCGCACCGACCACGCCCAGGGCGGCGTCCTCGCCGTCGAGCACCTGCACCGCCTGGGCCACCGGCGCATCGCGTTGGCCGTCTACGACCGCACCCCGACAGCGCCGCACCTGCGCGCGGGGTTCGCGACGGCGCTGACGCGCCTCGGCCTGGAGCCCGGGCCCGACGTGTCGTTCGACGTCGGGGAGGAGGGCGACCCGATCGCACTGGCGGCGGCCGTCGAGGACGCCCTGGACCGGTGCGTCGCGGCGGGCGCGACGGCGGTCGTCGCGCACACCGACCACCACGCAGCGCGCCTCGTCGAGGGTGCGCTCGACCGCGGGCTGCGCGTGCCGGGCGACCTCGCCGTCGTCGCGTACGACGACGAGAACGCCGAGCTCGCCGTCGTCCCGCTCACCACCGTCACCCCGCCGCGCCGCGAGATCGGCGAGGAGTCGCTACGGCTGCTCGTCGACCGGATGGCGGAGGACGGCGCGAGCCGCCGCCCGCCGCGGCACCTCAGCCTGCTCCCGAGGCTGACCGTCCGGGCGTCGTGCGGCGCCGCGCCCTCGCCGGGCGGCCGCAGGGGTTGAACGGTCGCGGCCGGTGTGGTGACGTGGGGCTCCGAGGCCGCCGGCGTCCGTCCCGCGGCCCGTACCGCTCACCCCGAGAGGTCAGGACGATGGTGTCGACGTGGGCCGACTTCCAGGCGGCGCAGCGCTCCGCCCTGGCCGCCTTGGTGGCCGGCGACCCGCACGACTTCCAGCAGCTCTGGGACCGGGCCCCGGACGTCTCCCTGCTCGGCGCGTTCGGCGGGGTCGCGCGCGGCTGGGAGGAGGTGCGCGACCGCCTCGCCGCCGTGGCCGTCACGTACGGCAACGGCGTCTACCGGCGGTTCGACCAGCTCGACGAGCACGTCCACGGGGACACCGCCTGGACCGTGCACGTGGAGGAGATCCACTCCCGGTCCGCGACGGGGGAGACCGAGGTCCGCGAGCGTCGCGTCACCAAGGTCTACCTGCGGCGCGCGGCCGGTTGGCGGATCGTGCACATGCACGCCGACCCGCTGGTCACCGCGTCCTTCCCCGACGAGGGCGCGACCGGCCGCTGACGGGCCGCGGCCGTCGGGCGGGCAGCGTCAGTCCAGCGGCCGCACGAACGTGCGGAACTCGCCACGCTCGACGTGCAGCCGCCACAGCCGGTCGGCGAGGGCGTCGGGGTCGTGGTCCGGTTCCCCGCCGCCGATGCCGAGCGGGATGACGAGCTGCGCGACGTGGATGCCCTCCGGCGCCAGGGCCTCGTGCAGCAGCCGGGCGTAGGCGCTCTCGGCGGCGAAGGCCACGGACGTGCCGGTGACGGCGTCGCGCGGCCGGACGGCGCTCCCGCCGTTGGGGAACAGGACGGTGCCGCGGCCCAGCTCGCGCATCCCGGGCAGGACGTGCCGGACGGCGGCGGCAGGGCCGAGCACGGACATCTCGAGCGGGCCGACGAGGTCGTCGGCGGTGGTCTCGAGCGTCGGCTTCATGAACTCGCGCGCGGGCACGGGGCTGTACTGCAGCACCTCGACGGGGCCGAGGTCGGCGGCCGCCCGGTCCAGCGCAGCGGTCAGCGCGGCGCGGTCCCGGGCGTCGGCGACGAACCCGGCGGCGGTGACCCCCTCGTCGCGCAGCCCGGCCGCGAGCCGGTCCAGCTTCGCGGCGTCCCGGGCGACGAGCGCGACCGAGAAGCCCTCGCGGCCGAAGCGTCGCGCGACCGACAGCCCGAGGCCGGGGCCGGCGCCGATGATGGCGAGCGTCGTCATGTCGTTCCTCCCACGTGGCGGTCGGCGCCCGTGCGGCGCCGGCCCGGGTCCCAGTCAACGCCTTCGGCGGCGGGCGGGGGAGTCCCTGGCGTGGGGTGTACCGGCAGGGGACCCCACGGTGCCCACGTCGGGCGGAAGGGCCGCGGCCGCGGTTCGATGTCGGGAGCACGCCGATGTCGAGGACGCGCGGCCCGCTCCGTCCCCGGGGTGAGGCGGCGACCGGCGCCGCGACCGACGGAGGGACGCACGCGATGAAGCAGCAGGAGATCGACCGCGAGCTGGCGGACGCGAGGGAGCTCCTCGGCTCGCCGTCCGCCCTGCACCTGGCGTACACGGCGCAGGACGGCACGCCACGGGTGGTCCCCGCGGGGTTCTGGTGGACCGGCCGGGAGCTGGTGGTCTCCACCGCCGAGACGGCGCCCAAGGTCGCCGCGCTGCGGGCCCGCCCGGACGTGGCGCTGTCCCTCGTCGACGGTGACTCGCCGTCGGGGGCGAAGTCGCTGTCGGTGCGCGGCCGCGCGGAGATCACGGTCGTCGACGGCCTCGTGCCGGAGTACCTCGCCGCCGCCGGCAAGGGCATGGCCGGGGCGGAGCTCGAGCAGTTCGAGCAGGCCTGCCGCGCGCTCTACGACCGCATGGCGCGCATCGCCGTCGTGCCGACCTGGGCCCGCTACTACGACTTCGGCACGGGCCGGATCCCGGCGTTCCTCCAGGAGCTCGCGGCGCGCGGGACGGACGGGCAGGGGTGAACGGTCCCGCCCGTCACGGCGCCGTGAGGTCCTCCGTGGTCAGTCCGTCGGTGAACTCCTGGAACTCCGCGAGTTCGTCGGGGCAGTAGATCCCCATGATCAGCACCTGCCCGCGCACGACCCGGCTGTCCGCGATCACGGGCCGTGCCCCCGGGCCGCCGGCCCCGTTGGCGAGCTGGGCGAGGTAGGCGGCCCGGCTCAGCGCCTCGTTCGGGTTCGCGCACACCGCGCCGCCGTCGTCCGCGAGCACCCGCATCACCTGGTCCTGGGACGGCGTGCGGGCCCCGGCGGCGTCGAGCGCCGCGATGAGCTGGTCGGCCTTGGCCTCGGCGTCGCGGGTCTGCTCGCCCGACCGGTAGAAGATCAGTCCGAGGACGACGAGCGCGACGACCACGACGGTCACCACCACGTACAGCGTCCGGCGCTCGCGGGGAGGCTGGGTCTCGTCGACGGTGCTCATGCCGCGCTCACCCCCGAGCCGTCAGGGGGCGTGCCCGCGACGTCGGTGCCCGCCTCGCCGCCGTCGTCGGGCTGCCGCCACGACGGCTTGCGGAAGCGGTAGAACAGGTAGGGGACGAGGAGGCCGAGCCCCAGCGCCCCGCCGCCCACGATGAGGAAGTACAGGCCGGCGTTGCCGCCGCCGAACTGGGACGGCGGCACGAAGCCCACCAGCAGGGCCGCCAGCGACGCCGCGAACCCGACGCCGCAGAGCGCCACGAGCATCGGCGCCCGGAAGCCGCGCGGGTGGTCCGGGTACCGGCGCCGGAGGCCGACGGCGGCGACGAACATGAGCAGGTACATGATCAGGTAGACCTGCGTGGTGATCACCGAGAAGATCCAGTAGGCGCTGGAGACGTCGGGGATCAGCGCGTACATCAGGCCGATCGCCGTCGTCACGACGCCCTGCACGACGAGGATGTTCTGCTGCACACCGTGCTTGTTCAGGCGCTGCAGGAACGGTGGCAGGTAGCCCTCCTGCCGCGAGATGAGCAGCAGGCCCTTGGACGGCCCGGCCAGCCACGTGAGCATCCCGCCCAGCGACGCCGTGACCAGCATGACGCCCACGATCGGGGTGAGCCACTGCGAGCCGAAGCTCGCGAACACGGCGTCGAAGGCCTGCATGACGCCGGCGGTGAGGGACAGCTCCTCGGCGGGCACCACCCAGCTGATCGCCAGCGCCGGGAGGATGAAGATCAGCAGCACCATCCCCATCGCGAGGAACATCGACTTGGGGAACTCCTTGGCCGGGTTCTTCAGCGAGGAGACGTGCACCGCGTTCATCTCCATGCCGGAGTACGACAGGAAGTTGTTCACGATGAGCACGAGGCTCGCGAGGCCGGCCCACACGGGGAAGATGTGGTCGCTCGTCATCGGCGCCGCCGACTCGTTGCCCTGGCCGAGGAACACCATGCCCAGCGTCACGAGCACGACGCCGGGGATGAGGGTGCCGATGATGAGCCCGCCGCTCGCGAGGCCTGCCACGCCCTTGGTCCCGCGCGAGGACACCCACACGCCGCTCCAGTAGACGACGATGATGACGAGCGCGGTCCAGACGCCGCTGCTGGCCAGGGACGGGTTGAAGACGTACGCGAGGGTGCTCGCGACGAACCCGAGCAGGCTCGGGTAGTAGAAGATCGTCATCGCGAACTGGCACCACACGGCGAGGAAGCCCATCGGCTTGGAGATGCCGAGCGAGACCCAGTTGTAGACGCCGCCCTTCCAGCCCGAGGCGAGCTCGGCGGACACCAGAGACGTGGGCAGCAGGAAGACCACCGCGGGCAGCAGGTAGAGGAACACGCAGGCGAGCCCGTAGACCGCCATGGTCGGCGCGGCCCGCAGGCTGGCCACCGAGCTGGTCGTCATCATGGCGAGCGCGACCCAGGAGATCCAGGCCGTCGCCGGCGGCTTCGTCCGGGCCGCGGCCGCAGGCGGGCGGGGCGTGTCCGTGGCGCTCATCGTCGTCTCCCTCGTCCCCGCTCGCCGGTCAGGTCATGCCCCCAGCAGCCTGGCCTTCTGGGCGGCGAACTCCTCGTCCGTGAGGACGCCGCTGTCACGGAGCCGGCCCAGCTTCTCCAGCTGCGCGATGACGTCGTCGCCGCCGGCGGCCGGTGCCGGCGGAGGCGCGTACTGCTGAGGCGGCGGCGCGTACTGCTGCTGCGGCTCCGCGTACTGCTCCTGCGCGGCCCAGCGGCCGGCCTGACGTCGTGACACCCGGTTCGACACCGCGGTCGCGGTCCCCGCGACCACCGCGGTCCGGGCGACCCCTCGTAGCAGTCCCATCTCACTCCTCCTCGAGCTTGTCGAGCGCCGCGACGACGTCGTCCACCGGGATGCGGCCGCTGGAGACGACCTCCGCGCCGGCCTCGCGCATGGCGGCGACGAAGGGTCCGGCCCACGTGTTCTCGTACACGATCATCCCGACGGCGCTGCCCGGTTCCACGAGGGAGGCGCCGCGCGCCAGGTCGTCGTCGTCGAGCAGGCCGGACGTCACCCCCTCGAACACCGCGAGGTCCAGCTGCCCGTCGTCGTCGAGGTCCGTGAGCGCCACGCCGGCGACGCCCGTCTCCGTCACCTTCGCCACCCGCAGGTCGAGGATCCGGATGATCCCGCGCTCCACGAGGTCCAGGAGCGCGGGCAGCCCCTTGCCCTGCAGCCTCGCGCCGGGGAACTCCAGGACGAGGTAGTCGATCGGTCCCACCTGCTGCTCGGTCATCGAGGTCCTCCTGCGACGGTGCCAGCCTGCCGGGCGCGGCCCGTGCGGCCGCGACGGACAGACTGGCACCGTCGCGGGTGGTCGCACCCCACCCCGGGCGGGGTGGAGCGTCGCCACCCGGGTCACCCGCAGCATCGGTCGTGACGACCACCACCCGTGGTGCCGCGCCGTCTCGCCGCCACCTGGAGCCGAGCATGACCTTTACCGACCCCGGACCGACCTCGATCGACCCCGTCTCCGCCCAGGCCGGGGACGTCGCACGCGCGGTCGGCGTCGACCCCACCCACGGACTGACGGCCGAGGAGGCGCGGACGCGGCTCGCGTCGCACGGGCGCAACGAGCTCGCGGCCAAGGCCCGCGAGCCCGGGTGGCGGGCGTTCCTGCGCCAGTACCAGGACTTCATGCAGGTGGTGCTCCTCGTCGCCGCCGCGGTGAACCAGGTGGTCACCGGCGACACCGGGACGACGGTCGTGCTCGCGGGCCTGACGGTCTTCAACGCCGTCATCGGGCTGCGGCAGGAGGCCAAGGCCGAGGAGAGCGTCCGGGCGCTGGCCCAGATGATGCGGACGGTCTGCCGGGTGCGGCGCGACGGCCTGGCGGCGGAGATCGACGCGGCCGAGCTGGTGCCGGGGGACGTCGTCCTCGTCGAGGCGGGCGACCGGGTGCCCGCCGACGGGCGCCTCTGGGTGGCGGCCGCCCTCGAGGTCGAGGAGGCCGCGCTGACGGGCGAGAGCCTGCCCGTCGCGAAGTCGGTCGACCCCGTGCCGGGCGAGGGGGTCCCGCTCGGCGACCGGGTCTGCATGGTGTTCATGAACACGGCGGTGACCCGGGGGCGCGGCGAGCTCGTCGTGACGGCGACCGGGATGGGCACCGAGATCGGGCACATCGCCAACATGCTGGCGGGCACCGAGACGGCGCGCACGCCGCTGCAGCGCCAGCTCGACGCGCTGTCCCGGATCATCGCGTCGGTCGCCGGCGTCGCGCTCGTGCTGGTCGTCATGCTCGGCCTGGCCCAGGGGCAGCCGTTCGACACGCTGTTCGTCACGGGCGTCGCGCTCGCCGTGGCCGCCATCCCGACCGGGCTGCCCGCCGTGGTCACCGCGCTGCTGTCGATGGGCACCCGCGAGATCGCCCGCCGCCATGCGATCGTCAAACGGCTGCCCGCGGTCGAGACCCTCGGCTCGACGTCGGCGATCTGCTCGGACAAGACCGGCACCCTGACGCTCAACAAGATGACCGCCCGCCAGCTCGTCGTCCCGGGCCACGGCCGCTTCACCGTCACCGGCGAGGGCTACTCCACCGCCGGCGAGATCCGGCACGTCGGAGGGCAGCGGATCGACCTCGACCCCTACCTGCTGCCGATGGTGCTGTGCGCGGACGCCGTGCTGGACGGCGAGGACCTCGTCGGCGACCCCACGGAGGGTGCGCTGATCGTGCTCGGCGCGAAGGGCGGGCTCGACGTCGCGGGCACGCGCGCGGCGCTGCCCCGGGTCGCGGAGGTGCCGTTCGACTCCGCTTACAAGTTCATGGCGACGTTCCACGAGGTCGTCGCCGACGGGCGGGCGGTCGTGCGCTGCTATGTCAAGGGCGCGCCGGACGTGCTGATCGGCCGGTCCACCGCCGTCCTGCGTCCGGACGGGACGGTCACGGCCCTGACCGACGACGAGCGCCGGCGCGCGCTCGCCGCCAACGACGAGATCGCCGCCGCGGGCGAGCGCGTGATGGTGGTCGCCCGGCGAGACCTGGAGCCGGGGGTGCTCGAGGGGACCGCGCCCGGCGACCTCGTCCGCCTCGTGAACGGGCTGACCCTGCTGGCCATGGTCGGCATCGTCGACCCGCCCCGCCCCGAGGCGAGGGCGGCGATCGCCGAGTGCCGCGGGGCCGGCATCCGCGTCCGGATGATCACCGGCGACCACGCCACGACCGCCGCCGCGATCGCCGCGGAGCTCGGCATCGAGGGCCGGGCCGTCACGGGCCGCGAGTTCGCGGCGACGAGCGACGAACGCCTGCTCCGCGACCTCGACGAGATCGGCGTGGTCGCCCGGGTCGCGCCGGAGGACAAGGTCCGCCTGGTCCGGCTCCTCCAGGAGCAGGGCGAGGTGGTCGCGATGACCGGGGACGGCGTCAACGACGCCCCGGCGCTCAAGACGGCCGACATCGGCGTCGCCATGGGCATCACCGGCACGGAGGTCTCCAAGGAGGCCGCCGTCATGGTGCTCACCGACGACAACTTCGCGACCATCGTCGGCGCGGTGTCCTACGGCCGGGCGCTCTACGACAACCTGGTGAAGTACCTGCGCTTCCAGATGTCGACGCTCGTCGCCTACATCGCGATCTTCCTCGGCGCCGGCACCCTCGGGATCGCGGGCGGCGTGCCCCTGGACCCCCTGCAGATCCTGTGGCTCAACATGGTCGTGGACATCCCGCTCGCGATCGCGCTGGGGTTCGACCAGCCCGCGCGGGGGCTGATGTCGAGGGCGCCGCGGCCCGTGTCCGCGCCGGTGATCTCGCGCCGCGGCTGGGTCCGGCTCTGCGTGCAGGGGTTCGTCATGACCGTGGGATCGCTGATCGCCTACCAGGTCGGCGACGCTCAGGGCGGCGCCGTCGTCGCGACGACGATGCTGCTGACCACCCTGTCGCTGTTCCACCTCGCCGGGGCGCTGCTCTCGCGCGACCCGGAGGGCACGATCTTCGACCGGGACGCCCTGCCCGGGGCGGTCCAGCTGCGCCGGTACGGCCTGGCGCTGCTCGCGATCGTCGCGGTGACGGGCATCGACCTGCTGACGCGGATCTTCGGCACCACCGGGCTGTCGTTCGGGCAGTGGTGCTCGGCCGCCGGCCTCGCGCTGTCCCTCGTGGTGGTGGAGGAGCTGTGGAAGCTGGTCGCCCGGCGACGGCGTCTCCGGGTCCGCACCTGACGCCGCCGTCCACGGCGTCGCGGTCGGGGCGCGTTCGGCCGCGGCGGGCTCCATCCGTCGGGGGGTGGTGCCGCACCACCCGCCCCCGGGCCAGCCTGGCTGGGCACGACACGACCGCGGGGAGGGGAGTCCGATGACCGATGCGCCGGGGGCGGGCGCGGCGCGCGGCCCCGATGACGACCTCCTGGAGTACGTGATGATCGCCGTGCCGGCGTTCGAGCTCCTCAGCGGCGTCGTGGCGACGGTCACCGGGCTGGTCCGGTCGGGGGTGCTCGGTCTCGTCGACGCGGTCCTGCTCCGCCGCGGGCCGGACCAGGCGTCGGCCACCGCCCACGCCCTGCGGGACGTCGAGCAGCTGGCGCCGCTCGCGGCGCTCGAGCACCCCCGGGTCCGGCTCAGTGCGCACGACGTCGCGCTCGCGTCGGTGGCGGTCGAGCCCGACGCGGCCGCCCTCCTGCTGCTCCTCGAGGACCGCTGGGCCGCGCCGCTGTCGGCCGCTGCCCGGGCGGCCGGGGGGCGGATCGTCGGCGGTGAGCGGCTGGCCCGTGTCCGTGTCCGCGCGGCCGGCTCGGCCACGGCGCCGTCCTCGGCGCACCGCGACGGGCCCGTCGCCGACACCGGGCGCCGGGGAGCCGCCGACCTGCTGGTCCGCGGGCCGGCGACGGCCGCGCGGCCCGAGCTCGCCGTCGACCCCGCGGCTCAGCTCCGCACGCTCGCCGAGCTGGTGGAGCGGGGCGTCCTCACCCTCGACCAGTACGAGGCTCAGCGCCGCAGGGTGCTCGACGGCTGAGCGTGCCCGGGACTGACCAGGGCGCGCGCGAGCTCGGCAGCCTCCGCGCGCGACCCGCAGCCGAGCTCGCGGTAGATGATCTTGAGGTGGAACTTGAGGGTGTTCACGGAGATGTAGAGCTCGTCCGCGACCTCCCGCAGGGTGAGCCGGCTCGGCAGCATCCGCAGGATCCCGAGCTGACGGTCGGTCAGCGAGCGTGCGCGCTCGCGCAGCGCCGCGCTCGACAGCACCGACCCGTCGGCGGGGACACGGCGCAACCGCGCCAGCCAGCTCGGCGGCACGCGCCACGCGAGCCGCTCGATCGCCTCGACGACCTCGGGACCCGCGCTCGCGACGGTCTGCACCAGGCCGTGCGCGGAGGCCGTGCCGACGGCCTCGAGCAGGTGCGCCTCGGCCTCCGCCGGGCTCGCGGCGGTGCGGGCGAGCACCAGGTCGAGGACCACGCGGTGCCGCGCGTTCCGGGGCTCGGCGTCCACGACCAGGCCCGCGACGGCCCGGGGCTCGCCTTCCGCGACGAGCACGAGAGCGCCCTTGACGGGTGACCAGAACGGGTCGTCGATCTGCGTGACCCAGCGTCGCGCCTCGTCCGTCGCGCCCCGGGCCAGAGCGACGAGGCATCCCGTCCGGGCCAGGAGGCTCCGGCCGCCCGGGCCGGTGACCTCCGTCCCCACGATCTCGGCGGCCTGGGCGAAGGCTCGTCCAGCGGCGTCCAGGTCCCCTTGGTCGAGGTGCGCCCGGGCCAGCTCCAGGCAGGCGAGGAGCCGGCAGTGCGGCAGGGGGTCGCAGTCCTCGCCGGACAGCCGGTCGAGCAGCGGCAGGGCGGCGGCCCGGTCGCCGATCTCCCGGAGAGCGATCCCCTCGGCCGTCAGGAGCTCGGTGCGGAGCATGGTCATGCTGGTCTGCTCGGACGCCTCCCGCGCGCCCGCGACGAGCCGCAGGGCGTCGACCGGACGCCCGCCGAGCGCCGCGCCGAGCGCCCGCGTGCCCTCGAGCGCGAGCCTCCGCTCAGGTGCCGCGGCGATCGTGAGCGCGAGCTTGTGCACCTCGGCGCTGGCGTCGTCCCACCGCTCGGCGAGCGCGATCTCCCGGGCGACCAGGTTCCAGCCGTACCGCACCACCGGGTCGAGCAGCCAGGAGTCACCCATGGTGGCGAGGCCGGCCCGGGCGAGTCCCGCGCCGCCGGCCCAGTCGCCGCGGATCGCCGAGACGACCGCCCGCAGCACCTCGAGCCGGGCGCGCACGGCCGGCGCGGTCGCCCCGTCGTCGGCGCCCGGGTCGTCCGTGCCCGGGCCGACGTCGTGCGCCCGGGCGTCGAGCCCGTCGACCGTCTGCACGAAGCCCGCCCGGTCCACATAGAGCCGGCACCAGGCGACGTCGCTCGCGGCGCCCGGGTCGGCCGGCGCGACGTCCGCGGGGATCGCGGCGAGCGTGCGCAGGACCGTGGACCGGCGACCGCTCTCGTAGAGCGCGGTGACGCAGGACGCGAGGAGCCGGAGCGCGTCGCGGTGCTCCTGCGCGCGCAGCAGGTGCTCGATCGCATGCACCGGCTGGCCGTCCGCCTCGTACCACCGGGCCGCGAGGCGGTGGAGCTCCGCGATCCGCGCCGGGTCCTGCCGGCGCAGCCGCGCGACCAGCGCCTCACGGACCAGCGCGTGCAGCTCGTACGACCCCGCGGGCTCGATCCGGGCCACGAACAGGCCGCGCTCCTCGGCGCGGGCCAGCAGGTCGGGGGCGTCCTCGCGGCCGGCCAGCGCCCGCGCGAGGCGCGGGTCGACGCGGTCGACGACGGCGGTGGCGGTCAGCACCGTCACGACGTCCGACGCCTCGCCCCGGAGCACCTCGTGCCAGACGTAGTCCTCGAGGTAGCGGGCGCCGTCGTCGCGGCGCACGGCGCCCGGGGCCGACCGGTCGTCGCGGGCCTCGTCGCCGTCATCGACGTCGCCCTCCTGGAGGTCGTCGGCCTGGTTGTCGCCCGCCCGGACGTCGTCGGCCCGCGCAGCGGCCGACCGTGCGGCCAGCGCGGCGAGCTGGATGCTCGCGGCCCAGCCCTCGGCCTGGCGGGACATCTCGTCCACGCGGTCGGCCGGCATCGCGGGGGCGAGCCGGGCGAGCATCGCGGACGCCTCCGCGTCCGAGAAGCGGAGCTCGGGGAAGCGGACCTCGCCGAGCATCCCGCGCGCCCGCAGCCGGTCCACCGGGAGCTGCGGCACCCGGCGGCTCACCAGCACCACGTGCAGCCAGCCGGGGAGCCGCTGCACGAACGTCCGCAACGACGCCGTCACCGGCTCGTCGTCGACCAGCTCCAGGTCGTCGACCACGAGCACGCGCGCGTCATAGGGTCGCGCCTCGAGGTCGTCGAGCAGCACGGCGAGCGCGTCGTCGAGCGGCCGCTGCTGGCGCAGGGCCCGCGCCGCGGGCTCGGAGCACCCCGGTGCGATCCCCTCGAGGGCGGCGAGGATCCCCCGCCAGAGCTGGGCGGGGTCGCGGTCGGGCTCGTCGACGGACAGCCAGGCGTGGGGGAGGGCGCTCCGCGCGGCCCAGTCGCGCACCAGCGAGGTCTTGCCGGAACCGGCCGGCGCGACGACGAGCGTGAGCGGCGCCCGCACCGCGTCGTCCAGCAGCCTGACGAGCCGCGGCCGCGGCACGAGGTACTCGGGGCTGACGGCCGGGCGCAGCTTCGCCGGCGAGACCGTCGACAGGAGGCTGCGGCGGCTCGCGCCCGGGGCGTCGAGGTCGGGCGCCCCCGGTTCCTGTGCACGCGTCATCGTGACTCCGCCCGGGTGTGCTCCTGCCAGTATGAGCCCGCGCGGCGGGCGCGGCCGTACCAGCGTCTCTCTCCCGCCCCGCGAGTGGCCACGCGACGGCGAGATATCACCCGGCCCGGCCCGGCGGCGGTGAGCTCCGTCAGCGACCGGCCCGGGCCGGCGCGAGCGAGGCGAGCGCGGCCGCCAGGGCGACCGCGGCGGCGAACCAGTACCCGGCGGCGAACGTGTCGAACCCCGGGTCGAACAGGGCCGCGGCGGCGACGCTGGACACGGCGGAGACACCGGTCGCGGCCCCGAACTCGTGGAACGTGCTGAGCGCGCCGGAGGCCACGCCGGCCTCGTGCGGCTCGGCCGCGGAGAACAGGCTCCCCGCGGCGGCGACGAACACGGCGCCGACGCCGAACCCGGCGACGGCGATGCCCACCACGAGCACCGTCATCGAGAAGATGCCGGCCGCCGCGGCCAGGCCGACGGCGGCGACGAGCAGCCCGACGACGGACACGGCGCGCACGCCGAGGCGGGGGAGGACGCGGCCCGCGACGCTCGACCCGAGGATGGTGCCCACCGCGACGGGCAGGAACGTCAGCCCCGTGTCCAGGGCGCTGAAGCCGTGGAGCTGCTGCAGCGTGAACGAGCCGAGGAAGAACACGGAGATCATCAGGGCCGTGGCGACGAAGATCAGCCCGAGCCCGCGCAGCACCGGTCGCCGGACGAGCAGGGCCGGGTCCACCAGCGGCGTCGCGGACGCGCGCAGGTGGCGCGCGAGCAGCACGTACCCGACGACGCCGACGAGCAGGGCGACCAGGGTCGGCGCGCTCAGCCAGCCGGCGTCGCCGGCGGTGACGAGCCCGTACACGACGGCGGCGGTCGCGGCGGTGGCGAGTGCGGCGCCAGCCACGTCGGGCCGACCGCCCGACCCTGGCCACGGCCGTACCCACCGGAACAGGGCCAGGAGCAGCAGCACCCCGACGGGCACGTTGACGTAGAACACCCACGGCCAGCCCGGGCCCGACGTCAGGACGCCGCCCACCAGCACGCCGACGGCGGCTCCCGCGCCGCCGAGCGCCGACCAGACGCCGATCGCGCGCGACAGCTCCGGCCCGCTGAACGTCCGCACGATGACGGACAGCGCGGCCGGCGACATGGCCGCCGCGCCGGCGCCCTGCAGGGCGCGGGCGGCGAGCAGCAGCTCCGGGGACCGTGCGAGCCCGGCGAGCAGCGACGCGAGGGTGAACAGCGCGAGGCCGGCGAGCACGACGCGGCGCGGGCCGAGGACGTCGGCGGCCTTGCCGCCGAGCAGCATGAGCCCGCCGAAGACGAGGGCGTACACGCTCGCCACCCAGGCCAGGCCGGAACGGGAGAGGCCGAGGTCGGCCCCCATCTCGGGGAGGGCGATCGCGACGACGGTCACGTCGACGATGAGCATCAGCTGGGCGATGCCGAGCAGCGCGAGGATGCGCCAGCGCCGGGGGTCGGGTGCGGAGGGCTGGTCGTCCGGAGTCTGCGGCGTGGTCTGCGGGGCGGGCTTCTCTGGTGACGTCATGGCACGGTCCCTCGAGGTGTCGAGCACGAATAAGTCGAACATGCCTGTTCGAGTAAATTAACTCGAACAGGCATGTTCGACAAGAGGGTCGTGCGGGTGACTTCCGGGGCGACGTCAGGCGGAGAGCGCGCCGAGGGTCGTGGCGCGGACGAGCGCGGGGGCCTCGTCCGCGGTGATCTCGCCGCGGTGCACCGCGGCGGAGGCGCCGTGGAGGATCGCCTGCAGCACGCTGACCTGCCAGTCGACGGGCATGTCGTCGCGGAGCTCGCCGGCCGCGCGGCCGCGCTCGAGCAGGCCGCGGACCCGCTGCGCGGGCCCCTCGTGCGCGCGGCTCATCTCCTCGGGCGGGAGGACCTGGGAGCCCGCGACCACCAGGGCCCCGAACCGGTGGGTCAGGTGCCAGGTCGCCTCGAGCAGGCGGCCGAGCGCCTCGCGGGGGTCGCCGTCCAGGTCGACGGTCGCCAGTGCCTCGTCGGTCTGGGCGATCGCGCGGTCCACGACCTCGCGCACGAGCGTCGCCCGCGAGTCGAAGTGTCCGTAGAGGGTGACGCGACCGACGCCCGCGGCCTTGGCGATCTCGTTGATGCTCGCGTCGGGGTCCGTCGCCAGCACGCGGGTGGCCGCGGCCAGGATCGCCTCCACGTTGCGGACGGCGTCGGCGCGCTTGGCGCGGTCCCGGCCGCCGTCGGCCGTGGCCCCGTGCGTCGTCTCCGTCGTCTGCGCCGGTGTCGTGACCACGAGCTCCTCCAAGCCTGTACAGGAGTGTCCAGGTTAACGGTCCGGGCTCGCGAACCGGTGGCAGTCCACCTCGACGGTCCCGCCCGGCACCGGCGCGCGGTGCACGAACCGGCCTTCGTCGACCCAGCCCTGCCGCGCGTAGAAGCGGCGCCCCGGCGTGTTCCCCGTCGCCACGGCGAGCCAGGCGCGCGGGTGCCCGGCGTCCCGGACGGTCTGGGCCGCGTGCCGCAGGAGCGCCCCGCCGACGTCGGCGCCGCGGGCCGCGCGGTCGACGTAGAGCTGGTCCACCTCGTCGCCGGCGACCATGACGAAGCCCGCGACGGCCCCCCGGTGCACGGCGACGGTGGTGTCGGCCATGCGCTCGCGGGCGCGCTCCGGGAACGACGCCGGGGTGCGGGCCACCACGAGTGCGTCGGGCACGTGGCCCAGGTGGGCGTCCGTCCAGCCCTCGTGCCAGATCCGCGCGACGGCGTCCGTGTCGTCCGGGGTCGCGCGCCGGAGCTCCGCCGGGCCGGGCGTCGCCGCCGTGGGGTGCGACATCGTCGTCCGCCCTTCCTCTAACTCGAACAAGTGTGTACAGTTTATCGCGCTCGATCGTCAGCGGTTCACCTCACGCGGTTCGCACGCACGAGAGCGAGAAGACCATGACCCAGGACCAGGTGTCAGGCACGTGGACGGCCGACCGGCGCTCGGTGCTCGGCCGGGTGTGGCCGGCGGCGCTCGGGGTGGTCGTCGCCGCCGCGACCGCGGTCGGGCTCGCCGACGCGCGCGACGTCGCCCCGGTGCTCGCCGCCTCCGGCCTCGTCTACCTGGCGGCCGCCGCGCTCGGCCGGCCCGGCGCCGCATGGCTCGCGTTCGGCGTGACGTTCGTGCTGATCGGCGCCACCAAGGTCGTCGACCTCGACCCGACGCCCTGGATGATCGGCCTCGCCGTGGTGCTGGTCGTCGTCGGCCTCGCGGCCGGGCGCCGGCACCCGCCGTGGTCGCTCCCGCTCCAGGCCGCGGCGATGCTCGTCCTCGGGGCCGCCGCGTCGGTCGCCGTCCGGCTGGACGCCACCGCGGGCGGGCTCGTCGTCGCCGTCGGGCTGCTCGGGCACGCCGCCTGGGACGTCTACCACCACCGCTCCGGTCGCGTCGTGGCCCGGTCGTTGTCGGAGTTCTGCGGCGTGCTCGACGTGATCCTCGCCGTCGCGCTCGCGGTGCTGGTGCTGACGGCGTGACCTAGAGGCCGAGATCGACCTCGCGGCGGACGTCGCGGTCGGGCTCGAGGACGAAGAACCGCGAGACGACGGCGCGGTACAGGCGCAGCTCGGCGGGCGCGACGACGCGGTCGACGGTCCAGGGGCCCAGTCCCTCGGCGCGGGAGCGGCGGTCGAAGATCGCGAGGCAGCGGTCGCGGTCCGTGTCCGGCACCTCGCCCGCGGTGGCCTCGGCGTACACGGCGCGCGGGCGACCGTCGACGGGCGCGGGCGTCTCGAAGACCACGATGCCCACCGCGGACCGCCGGGCGACGTTCGTCGAGTGGCGCGTGCCGCGCCGGGAGACCCAGACGAGCTCTCGCCCGTCGCGGGCGAACCAGACCGGGGTGGGCCACGGGTTCCCGTCGCCGTCCGCGGACGCGAGGACCAGGTAGCGGCCGTCGTCGAGGACGCGACGCGCGAGCCCGGCGTCGTCCTGCGCGTCGGTGTCCTGTCGTTCCATCGCGGGCCTCCTCGCGTCGCGGTTCGCCACCATGCTGGCACGGGCGGGCGTCCGCCGGCGGGGCGGTCAGGAGGTCAGGGAGGCGAGCACGTCGCGGTAGTGGGAGTTCTCCATGACGCCGAGAACGTTGCCGAACGGGTCGACGACCGCCGCGGTGACGAACCCGGGGCCGCGCTCGACCGGCTCCTGGTACGCGGCGGCGCCGAGCTCGAGCAGCCGCGCGACGGTGCCGCGGACGTCGTCGACCGCCCAGTAGGCGACCGCGCCCGCGGCTCCGTCGGGCTGCGGGGGAGCGAAGCGCCGGTCCATGATCCCCAGCTCGTGCTGGTAGTCGCCGATGCGGAACTCCGCGTAGGCGAGCGCCCCGCCGGCCTCGCGGGCGAAGTACGCCTCGGTGCCGAGCACCTCGGCGTACCAGTCGCGGGCGGTGGCCACGTCGTCGGCCAGGTAGGTGATGGTGGTCAGTCCGCGCAGCATGTCGGCTCCCGGTGCTCGGTGTGACGGTCGGTGCGATCGAGGCCTGATGACCTCGTGAGCACACTCTTCCGTCCAAAGTGCTCACCTTCTGACTACTTTTCGTGGCAGTCTCGGAGCATGCGCGCCGACCGCCTCATCCAGGTGCTGCTCCACCTCCAGTCGCGCCCCCGCGTGACGGCGGCCGAGCTCGCCGACGCGCTCGAGGTCTCGGTGGCGACCGCCCGCCGGGACCTCGAGGCGCTGTCGGCCGCGGGCGTGCCCGTGTACCCGCAGCCGGGCCGCGGCGGCGGGTGGTCGCTGCTCGGCGGGTCGCGCACGGACCTCAGCGGCCTCACGGCGCCCGAGGCGCGCGCGCTGTTCCTGCTCGCCGGGCCGGGCGCGGCGTCGTCCGACCACGCGCGCGCGGCGCTGCGCAAGCTCGTGCGCGCGCTGCCCGCCACCTTCCGGGCCGAGGCGGAGGCGGCCGCCGCGGCCGTGGTCGTGGACCGGGAGGGGTGGAGCGCGGCCGGCCGGGTCCGGCCGCCGGAGGTCGACGCCCTGCAGCGCGCCGTCGTCGAGCGGCGCCGCGTGCGGATCGACTACACCGGCGCGACCGGGCGGTCCTCGAGCCGCGTCCTCGACCCCTGGGGGCTCGTCGACAAGGACGGCGCCTGGTACCTGATCGCCGGCACGGACCGCGGCCCGCGCACCTTCCGCGTCGACCGCGTCGGCGCGCTGGACGTCACCGACGAGCCCGCCGTCGTGCCCGACGGCGTCGACCTGCAGGCGGAGTGGGACCGCGTCGTCGGCGAGGTCGAGGCGAGACGGTCCGCGACGTGGGCGACCGTGCGCGTGGCCCCCGAGCACGTCGACGTCCTGCGCGCCCAGTTCGGGCGGCACACGGTGGTCGTCGACGGCGGCGACGGCGCTCGCGCGACGGTGCGGGTCGCCGCCCCCACGCCGCTCGACGTCGCGCGCCACCTGGCCGGCTGGGGCGCCCAGGCCGACGTCGTCGGACCGCCGGAGGTGCGGGCAGAGCTCGCGCGTCTCGGGGCGGAGCTGGTGGTGGCGCACGGCGGCACGACGACGGGCGCCCGGTCGTGACGGGTGGTCACGACCGGGCGCCGGGTTGCCGTGGGGTCACAGGCAGAGGTGCGAGCTGCCCTCCCGCACCGTCGCGCGCAGGGTGGTGCCGGGACGCGGCGTCACCTGCAGACGTGCGGTCCCGGTGGCGTTGACGTCGAAGCACGCACCGTCCCGGGTCAGCGCGAAGTCGCGCACGACGACGCGCCCGCCGGTCGAGCGGAACACCGTCCGCCCGTCCCGCTCCAGCGCGGTGGCCCTCGGGCTCACCGTCGCGGCCCAGGTGTGCCCGCCCACGCGCACGTCGTCCACGGTGTTGCGGCCGGGCAGGGCGTGCGAGCCGAAGGTGACCGACCCGGGGCGCCCCCAGGCGTCCTCGGCGACGAGCTCGTGCACCGCCATCAGGGGCATCACGTTGGACCACGTGTAGTAGCGCCACGCGCTGTCCACCGCCGAGGCGTTGACGACCTGGCCGGGCTCGGGGTCGAAGTACTCGGGGAAGTACCCGTTCTCGTCCCAGCTGTCGAGGTACATGCTCGTGCTCTTCGTCGCCAGCTCGCCGGCGGCCTCGTCGAGCCCGTACCGCTTGAGGCCGTCGTAGACGGTGGCGTTCATCGGCGGCCAGACGGCGCCGCGCCACTGCTCGCAGGTGTTCTCCTCGCCCCACCCCAGGTAGTACGTGTACTCCGGGGACGACGTCGCGGAGACGTCGCCGTTCGCGCAGTACTCCGCGTCGTCGCGGCTGATGCTCGGGATCGCGTACTCGCCCCAGAACTGCTCCGGGTCGAGCAGGTTCTCCTCGACCGTCCGCGCCGCCCGATCGGGCGTGGCCAGGCCCCCGAACAGCGGGTAGAAGATCGTCGGCGTGACGACGTTCCCCCACGTCCCGTCGAGGTTGCGGTCGAGGTACATGCCGCGCTCGTCGTCCCAGAGGGTGTCGTTGGCGGCCTTCTTGGTCCGCGCCAGGACGGTCGCGAACCGGCGGGCGTCCTCGGGCCGGTCGAGCGCGGTGGCCAGCTCGGTCAGCGAGCCCGCCATCAGCGCGTAGTACGAGGTCAGCGCGACGTCGGTGAGATCCGTGTTGTCCCGCTCGTCGCCGCTGCCGCCCTCCTTGGCGATGCGGTCGGCGGCGAGGTAGACGGGCAGGTCGTCGAGGCCGAGGTGGTTGCCCACCTTGCTCGGGTCGCCGTCGTAGGGCGCCTCGAGAAGGCCGTCGTCGTTCACGTCCCACTCGGGCAGCTTGTCGAAGAACTCCACGAGCGCCGGGTAGGCCTGCTCGACCAGCTCGCGGTCGCCCGTGGCGTCGTAGATCCGCTTGACGGCGTAGGCGTGCATCGGGCCGGCGTGCAGCTGGTCGTAGCGCGGCCCGCCGGAGGCGAACAGCACGCGCTCGTGCTGCCGCGCCAGGTCCGGGTCCACGGTGAGCGCGGTGATCGCATCCCAGGCGGAGTCCCAGCCGGTGAAGATCGAGTCGTTCTCCGACCCGCCACGGCCCCAGCCCCACACGAGGAAGCTCTGCCGCGACTGCTCGTCGTAGTTCGCGTTGAGGGCCATGGCGCTACGCATCGCGGTCGCCGCGCGGCCGGCCGGCCCGCTGCCGCTGAGGGTGCCCTCGTCGGCCTGCGCCCGGGCCCGGGCGAGGGTGCCGAGGATGCTGCCGCGCGAGGCGCGGGCCGCCGGAGGCTCGTCCGCCACGCTCGTGGTGAACGTGATCGTCTCGCCCTCCTCGAGGTCGTACCGCAGGGCCGCCGCGGCGTCGCCGGCGACGCCCTCCTCGCCCTCCATCGCGGCAACCAGGTCGTCCTCGGACGCGTAGGCCGCGGCGTCGTCCGGCGCCTGGGTCGGCAGCAGCGCGAAGTGGCCGATCTCCGACGGGTCGTCGAGCCCGGCGCCGGTGGCGCGGACGCCCCCGTCGGCCAGCTCGTAGGAGTTCTCCTCGTCCCACGGGGGCGCGGCCTCGAGGAAGACGGTCGCGTCGGCGTCGCGCGCGGTGACCGACCCGACCAGGGTGTTCGGCGTCGTCCGCGCGAACCGCAGGAGGATCGTCTGCTTGTCGCGCTGCGTCTGGTCGTAGCGCGCCTGCATTACGGGCAGCTGCTCGCGGGCCTCCGCGACCTGGTCGGCGGACCACTCGTCCGGGTGGTCGAGGATCTCGCGCAGCGCCCCCAGGCGGTCGGGGGTGATCGAGCGGTCGTCGCTGCTGATCTCCACCTCGTAGTACGAGCCGTCGACCGTCACGGGGCCGACGTGGGCGACGTTGCCCAGCAGGCCCTGGTTCTCCCGGACGAGCTTCCCTGCGGCGGTCAGCAGGTCGACCCGCAGGGCGAAGCGGCTCTCCCCCTCGCCGACGAGGAGGGCGCCGTTGTCGTCCCGCTCGACGTAGCCGGGCAGGGCGAAGGGGCGCTGCAGCCCGACGTCTGTGCCGGGCGGCCCGCCCGCGCCCGTCGCGCCCCCGGCGGGGACGGCGACGGTCGCGAGCAGAGCGGCGGCGGCGCCGACGACGACGGGCGCGCGGCGCAGGGCGCGGGTGTTCTGGCGGTCGGTCATGGTGGCTCCAGGTGTGTGAGCGCTCACATTCGGGCGGAGGTACGGCCGTGCCCGCGCGAGGGGCGCGGGCACGGCCGCGGTCGTCAGTCGACGGTGTAGGGGAAGTCGTCGGTCACGCCGATCTGGTCGTACTGCATCTGGGTGGCGTCGAAGCCGTCCTCCCAGTTGCCGTTGGTGACCTCGTTGCACTGGTA
>NZ_JBHJVM010000003.1:0-80079 GCF_042264825.1 Isoptericola sp. NPDC056134 | reverse complement strand
GGATATGCATGCCGGTGAGGGTGATGTTGCTGGTGTTCTCGAGCGTGACGGCGCCGAACCGGTTGCGGGGCATCTCGATCTGCCGGTCGTACTCGGGATAGGTGTGCACCTCGCCGGAGTCGCCTGCGCTGATCCACCCGGCGCGGTACCAGTCGACGAAGTCGGAGTACTGGACGCCGAGGCCGTCGAACGTGATGTCGTGCGCCCGGTCGTCGGGGGAGTCGCCCTTGATGTCCACGAGCTTGGCGACGGTCGGCCGCATGATGGTGACGTCGTCGATGTCGCCCCGCGGCATGTAGTAGAGCTCGCCGGCCTCGCGGTCCACGTAGTACTCACCGGGCTGGTCCAGGAACGGCATGGCGTTCTGGATGTAGTAGCGCGACCCGCTGCGGCTGTTGACCAGGGCGTACCGCGACCAGTAGTCGAACGTCGCGAAGCCCTTGCGGTAGTCCGCGCCGCCGATCGGGATCGTGTCCGTGAACCAGCTCCAGGACCCGCCCGACCACACCGTGATCTGGGCGTCCTTGAGAGGGTTGCTGTCCGCGGTGTCGTCCCACGCCGGGTCCCAGTCCCCGTCCTTCCAGTAGAGCCAGGAGCGGACGGCCTCCTTCTCGGGCTCGCCGAGGACGGAGAACAGGTACGGGGCCTGCGTGTCCTCGGAGGTCCGGTTGGGGTAGCGCGCCAGCTCGGAGCGCTCGCCGTCCTCGAACAGCGTGTAGAACTGCTGCTCGGGGTCGAACGTCGTCTTGTAGATGCCGTCCTTGTAGGGCTCCCAGCCGGTGACGGGCTCGGCGCCGACGAGGTTGGCCTTGCCGGGCCCGTCGGCGGAGCGGTAGATCACCTGGTGGCCGTTGTTGCCGGAGTCCTTCTCGGTGAACTCGATGGTCTCGTCGACGGGGTAGTCGCCCTCGGCGAGGTTGACCACGATGTCGCAGCGCATCTTGCGCTCGTGGTTGAGCCCGAGGTCCTGGATGTGGTCGCGGGCCTTGTCAAGGCTGGCCCACGGCTTGCGCTCGGTGCCCTTGCCGCGGTCGTCGTCGCCGTCGGGGGAGACGTAGAGCTGGGGGCACTTGCCGCCGCTCTGGGAGCTGGCGGCGTACGGGTCGAAGGCCGTGGCCCCGACCCCGACGGCCGCGACCGCGCTGACCGCGACGACCGCCGCCGTTCCGGTCCTGATCCATCGTCTGGACATCGGTGTCCTCTTCTCGTGAGTGGTGCGGGTGGGTGGCTGTGGATTGCTGCCGGGTGGTTCAGGCCGTCGGCTGGACGACGTAGGTGGCGCCGCGCCGCGTCTCGAACACGGCCAGGTCGTCCTCGGGTCGCTCGACGGCGACCGGACCGTGCGGCCCGACGACGCGCACGGGCGCGTCGGTGCGCAGGCGGACCGTGCGGCCGAGCAGCGAGCGCACGCGGGCGTGGTCGAGTCGGCCGGCGGACCACGTCATGGTGATCTCGAAGCCCCCGCGGGTGCGCAGGCCGCGCACGCGCCCCTCGGGCCAGGCCTCGGGGAGGCACGGCAGCAGCCAGACCTCCCCGGAGTGGGACTGCAGGAGCATCTCGTTGATCGCCGACGTGCCGCCGAAGTTGCCGTCGATCTGGAACGGGGGGTGCAGGTCGAACAGGTTGGGCGCCGTCCGGCCGGGGGAGAGCAGCTGCGTGAGGTGCGCGTAGGCGCCGTCGCGCTGCAGGAGGCGGGCGCGGATGTTCATCTTCCAGGCCAGGGACCAGCCGGCGGTCACGGCCGGGCCCCGCAGCTCGAGCGACCGGTCGGCCGCGGCCGCGAGCTCCGGCGTCCGGCGAGGCGTGATCTGGTCGCTCGGGAACACGCCCCACAGGTGGGAGACGTGGCGGCTGGTCTCGGTGGCCGCGTCCTCCCAGTCGATCAGCCACTCCTGGAGCTGGCCGAGGTAGCCGACCTGGTTCGGGGGCAGCTTGTCGCGCGCAGCGAGGGCGGCCACGGCGGTCTCGCGGTCGAGGCCGAGCTCCCGCGACGCCTTGTCGAACGCGGTGAACAGGTCCCGCAGGATCTGGCAGTCCATCGTCGGCCCGGCGCAGAGGCTGACGCCCTCGTCGTCGTCCTCGTGGTGCTTCAGCTCGGGGGAGTGCGACGGGCTCGTGACCAGGTAGCCGGTCGCGTCGTCGACGACGAGCGTGTCGAGGAAGAACTCGACCGCGCCGCGCAGCACGGGGAAGTACTCGCGCAGGGTGTCGAGGTCGCCGGTGTACTCGTAGTGCTCCCAGAAGAGCAGCGAGAGCCACGCGCCGCCGGTGGGCCACACCCCGTAGAAGGCGTGGTCGACGGGGGCGGTCCCGCGCCACAGGTCGGTGTTGTGGTGGGCCACCCACCCCCGGGCTCCCCACATCTTCCGCGCCGTCCGCGCCCCCGACTCCGCGAGCTCCTCGATCATCGCGAACAGCGGCCGCCAGCACTCCGCGAGGTTCGACGGGCCTGCCGGCCAGTAGTTCATCTCGCAGTTGATGTTGAGCGTGTACTTCGACTGCCAGGCGGGCAGCATCTCCGCGTTCCAGAGCCCCTGCAGGTTGGCAGGCTGGCCGGGCGCGCGTGAGCTCGAGATCAGCAGGTAGCGGCCGAACTGGTAGTACAGGGCGGCGAGCTGCGGGTCGCCGCCGACCCGGAACGCCGCCACCCGCTCGTCGGTCGGCAGGTCGGCCGACGGCGACGTGCCGAGGTCGAGGTCCACGCGCCCGAACAGCTCCTGGTGGTCGCGCACGTGCGACCGGCGCAGGACGCCGAAGCCGCGGACGCTCGCCCGCTCGAGAGGCGGCGCCGCCTGCTGGAGGGGGTCGCCCCCGACGTCGAGATAGCTGCGGTGGCTGGTGCCGATCGTGACGAGCAGCGTGACGGCGTCGGCGCCCCGCACCCGCAGCGACGTCTCGCCGCACACCACCGAGCCGCCCTCGGCGACGGCCCGTGCCAGGGCGACGAACCGCACCTCGCCCTCGAGGCCCTCGGCCTCGCCGGAGCGCCCCTCGAGCGCGAGCGTCCGACCGTCGTGCGCGAGGGTGGTCGTCTCCTGCAGCGACGTGAACGAGGCATCGACCGAGACGGCGCCCGGCACGTCCGCGCGCAGCCGCACGACGATCGCCTGGTCGGCGTGGCTGACGAACACCTCCCGGGTGTGCCGCACGCCGTCGGCGACGAACGTCGTGGTCGTCACCGCCGTGGTGAGGTCGAGCGAACGGCGGTACTCCGCGACGTCGTCGGTCAGCCCGGGGAAGGCGAGGTGCAGGTCGCCGACGGGCTGGTACTGCATCTGCTCCGTGGGCCGGCCCATGAAGCGCGCGTCGGCGAGCCGCTGGGCGTCGGCCCAGCGCTCCTCGGTGAGCAGCCGCCGGATCTCCGGCAGGGCCTCGGCGCCCGCGGGGTCGGCGTAGTCGTGCGGGCCGCCCGCCCAGACCGTGTCCTCGTTGAGCATGAGCGTCTCGGCCGTGACGCCGCCGAAGACCATGGCGCCGAGCCGGCCGTTGCCGACCGCGAGAGCCTCCAGCCACGCGGCCGCGGGCCGGGGGTACCAGAGCTCCAGCGGGTGGGTCGCGGCGTCGTCCGGGGCCGCGTCCCCCGTGGCGGCCTCGGCCGTGCCGGCGCGGGCACCGCCGGCCAGCACGACCGCTCCGGCCGCTGCGGCGCCGGTCGATCTCAGCAGGTCTCGTCGGGTGAACGAGGTCATCGCATCCACATCCCTCTCGTCGTCCGTCTCGTCGTCGAGGCCACGAAAGGTCGAACGGCTGCCCGTGCGGTCGGGCGTCGTCGCCTTCGGTACCGGAACTGCAGGGTGTCGCTGGAGTGCTGTCGCGGCCGGTGGAGGCCGGGCAGCCCTGCCCCGCCGTCCTCGCGTCCCGAGGTGCTCAGGGATGCGGTGCCGCGACGGATCGAATGTAGTACATCACATGTAGTACAAGTCAACAGGTCGAGAAGAGGCCCGGCGCTCCGGGCGGCAGCGGTGCCGCCGGGAGGGCCGGGCCTCGGGCCGTGCTACTCCTGGGGCCGGCGGCGCGCCCAGGACGACGTGATGTGCTCGCGCATCGCGGCCTCCGCGCCGTCCGCGTCACCGGCGGCGAGGGCCTCGAGGATCCGGGTGTGGCCCTCGTGCGTGGAGCGGACGTCGTCGACGCTCGGGGTGCCGCTGTACTGCGGCGAGTGCAGCGCCTTGCCCTGGACGCTGGAGACGATCGCACGGCCGAAGGCGTCGCGGGAGGCGCGGTGGATCAGCTCGTGGAACTCGAGGTCGACGCGCGCGTACGCGGTGGGGTCGTCGACGAGCCCCGCGAGCTCGTCGAGCTTGGCGGCGAGCGCGGACCGCTGCTCGGCGTCGAGCAGGCCGGCTGCCCGCCGGGCCATCGCGCACTCCAGGGTGGTGCGGATCTCGATGAGGTTGTCGAGGTAGACGAGGCGGTCCTCGCGCTGGAAGAGTGCGTCGAGGACGAGCGGGTCGAGCAGGCTCCACTGGTCCTGGTCGAGCACGATCGTGCCCCATCCCTGGCGCGACGCGACGAGGCCCTTCTCCACCAGGGCGGTGGTGGCCTCGCGGATCACGGTGCGGCTGACCTCGTACTGCTCGCAGAGGGCGCCCGCCGGAGGGAGGGCGCTGCCCGGGGGGTGCTCGCCGACGACGATCGCCGTGACGAGGCTCTTCACCACCGCGGCGGCGAGCGGCGGGCGGTGTCGCTGGGGGCGGGGCACTGCTCCGGCGGTCGAGGGCGTCGTTGTCATGTCGTCCGGGCTCCGTTCTGCGTCGCGGCCTGCGCTGACGGCCACCCCGAGCGTAGCGGAGGCTTGCGCACTCATCACTCGTATCATAAGTTATGACTTAGCCGACAGGCTCGACGAGGCGCTGGCACCAGCCGCTGCACCTCCCACGACCCGGCCTCGAGACTCGCGCCGACGGCGGCGCGTGCGGAGTAGGAGCAGCGGATGCGCATCACGGGATACCGGACCCTCACCACCGTCCACCGATGGGGGCGGCCGGTGGGCGACGTCAACGGCGTCGTCGCGGACGGGGTGACCGAGGTACCGGTCGTGCTCCTCGAGACGGACGCCGGCGTCACCGGCGTCGGCCTCGGGGCGAGCGGCGACCTCGACCTGGTCTTCGGTGCCCTCGAGGGTCAGGACCCGCGGGCGGTGACCGCGCTCTACGACCGCATGCTCGCGTTCGTCTTCAAGTCCGGGCACGCGGGCAGCACGTTCGGCACCATCGGCGCCTTCGACATGGCGCTGTGGGACCTCAAGGCCAAGCTGGCGGACGAACCCCTGTGGCGCACCCTCGGCGCGGCCGACCGCTTCGTGCCCGGCTATGCGTCCGGGCTCGAGTACGCCCTGCCCGACGACGCGCTCGTCGAGCTCTACGAGCCGTGGGCCGAGCGCGGCTTCACCGGCGCCAAGGTGAAGGGGGGCCTCGACGTCGACCGCGACGTCAAGCGGCTCGCCATCGTCCGCGACGTCCTGCGCGAGAACGCCGACCACCCCGACCTCATGTACGACGTGAACGAGGCGTGGGGGCGCCACCAGGCAGTCCGGTTCGCCCGCCGCGTCGAGGACCAGGTCGATATCATGTGGATCGAGGAGCCGGTACGCCGGTGGGACGTCGCCGGGCACCGGGCCGTCGCCTCCGAGCTGCGCGCGGCGGTCGCCACGGGTGAGAACCTCACGGGCCTGGAGCAGTACGGGCCGCTGCTCGACCGCGACGCCGTGGGCGTCGTGCAGGCGGGCAGCGTCTGGGGCGTCACGCACTTCCTGCGGGTCTCGGTGCTCGCCCTCGGCCGAGACCTGCCGGTCAGCCCCGTCGGCTACAACGCCAACCCCGTCGCGCACGCGTCGGCCGCCGTGCCCAACCACCTGGTCACCGAGGTGCAGGACCTGTCGTGGCCCGTGGGGCTCCGCGTGGACCAGGAGATCCAGGACGGCGGGATCGTGCTGGGCGACGCGCCCGGCCTCGGCATCGAGGTCGACGAGGAGCTCATCGCCACGAACCGCGAGTCCGGCACATGGGCCGTGCCGTCGGGCCCCCACGTGCGACCCGTCGACGCCGGCCTGCGCCTCGCGCGCCGCCGCGCGGGCGAGCAGCAGTGAGCGCCTTCCCGCAGGCCGGGGCCCGGCCCCGCGCAGTGCTGGCCTTCGACCCGCCCGGGCTCGTGGAGCGCATCTTCGGGGCGGACGGCCTCGAGCGCCTGGGGGCGGTCGTGGACCTCGACCCGGAGGTCGTCGTGGAGGTCGCGTCGGAGGCTGCGCGCCGCCGCCTCGCCGGCGCCGAGCTGCTGGTCGCCGGCTGGGGCGCGCCGCCCCTGCCCACGGACCTCGTGCCGCGGCTGCGCGCGGTCGCCTACGCGGGCGGCGTCGCGCGCACGTGCCTCGCCGACCCGGCCGCGCTGGCGGCGCGCGGGGTGACGGCGTCCCACGCCCGGGCCGCCAACGCGGTGCCGGTCGCCGAGTACGCGCTGGCGATGATCCTGCTCGCGAACAAGAAGGCGCACGCCGCCGAGCGGACCTACCGCGAGCGGCGCGCCGCCCCGGACGCGGACCGTCTCCTCACCGGCACGGGCAACTACCGCCGCACGGTGGGGATCGTCGGGGCCTCGCTGGTCGGGCGCCGCGTCGTCGAGCTGCTGGGGCCGTTCGACCTCGACGTGCTGCTGTACTCCCCGGAGCTGGCGCCTGGCCCGGTGCCCGGCCTGCCGGGGGCGCGGGCGGCGTGCCTCGACGAGGTCGCCGCGCGCGCCGACGTCCTGTCCCTGCACCAGCCGCTCACGCCCGAGACGGCGGGGCAGGTCGACGCCCGGGTGCTCGGCCTGATGCCCGACGGCGCCACCCTCGTCAACACCGCCCGCGGCGGCGTCGTCGACGGCGTGGCGCTGCTCGCCGAGCTGCGCACCGGCCGGATCGACGCGGTGCTCGACGTCACCGACCCCGAGCCGCCCCCGCCGGACAGCGAGCTGTGGAGCCTGCCGAACGTGGTGCTCACCCCGCACCTCGCGGGCTCCACGGGCACGGAGCTGCGCCGGATCGGCGACTCCGTCGTGGCGGAGGTCGAGCGGTTCGCCCGCGGGCTGCCGTTCGTGCACACGGAGGAGCTGGTGGCGTCGTGACGACCGAGGTGCGCGAGGATGCCACCCGCAGCAACGAGGCAGGAGGACGCATGGCGGCAGGACAAGCAGGCCCCGACGTCGCGGCGCTCGCGCGCTGGATGCGCACGTGGGTGGGCGACGAGGGGCAGATCCGGGGCTTCCACAACCACAGCGTGTGGGGCACCAACCCGGCGACGTTCGTCGACTTCACCAGCGGTCACCAGGCGTTCTCCGCCCCGGCCACCGCGGCGTTCGGCGAGGTGCTCGGCCGGTACCCCGACGACCGCGGGCTCGACCTGTGGCGCCGGATGATGCTCTTCCAGGCGCGGACCGTGCAGGACGACGGGCAGTTCCGCCACATCGGGTTCCAGGTGGGGGAGTCGGCCACCGCGGGCCTGATCCACAACATGGTGGGCTGCCTCGGCCTGCTGGAGGGGCTGCGGCACGCCGGGCACCTCCTGCCCGAGGACGAGCGCGCCGAGGTGCTCGCGGCCGTCCGGCGCGACCTCGACGCCTGCCGCGTCTACGGCGGCGGACGCCCGACGCCCGACGGCACGGTGAACCAGGAGTACGCGCGGGTCTGGGCCAAGCTGCGGTACGAGGAGCTGAGCGGCGTCGACGTCTACGCCGCCGAGCTCGAGGACGACCTCGACGCCCTGGTGCGCCTCAGTCACGTGCGCGGGGTGCCCGACGGCGAGTCCGTGGGTGTCTTCCGTCAGCCGACCGACCGCGAGGGCGGCGGCATCCTCGAGCCCGCCGAGTACTACGGGCTCATGGTGGTGCCGCTCGTCCTGGGCGCGCGCCGGTTCGGCCGGCCCGACCTCCTGGAGGAGGCGGTGGCGATCTGCCGGCACGTCGCGCGCTCCGCGTGGGTGGACGACGCGGGCTGCACGCGGTTCCACCGCTACTGGTACGTGCGGGGCGGCACGCACCTGCTGTCGACCACGCCGATGCTGGTCGCGGGGATGGGGCTGAGCCTGTACGGCATCGAGGAGGTGCTGGCCGACGTCGACGTGCCCGAGCTGGGCGACTTCCGCGACGCGTGCCTGCGTACCTACGCGCACTACCAGTCGCCCGCCGGCCCGTTCGTCTCCGCCACGGGCTGGCACCACGAGGCCGACGTCGCGCCGAGCACCGCCTGGCACGCGCACGACCTGCTCTTCCTCGCCCGCCACGCGCTGGCCCGGGGTGACGTCGACGCGACGTTCTGGGACGCCGTGTTCGCGGACCCCGACCGGCAGGCGGTGATCCTGTCGGACCGGGCGTTCTGGGCCGAGGACGGCGTGCACTGGTGCATCCTCAGCCCGTACACGGCCGGGGATCTCAGCATCTTCGGCCGCAAGGACCGCGACACGTTCGCGCGGTCGTTCTTCGCCTGGACGGACAAGGAGCCGCTGCCGGCGGAGCTGGAGTATCCCGGGCCGCCGGCGTTCTTCGTCGCGGATGAGGGGATCTTCCGGATCGACGGCTCGGACCGGTCCACGGACGTCACCGTGGTCGGCCCGGTCCCGTTCCGAGGTCGTCTCGGCTAAGGGCTGGTGGCACGCCACCTCTCACATGTAGCATGTATGACAAGTGGTCCTCGTTCTCGAGGACGACGCACCCACCCAGGGAGACAACGATGTCAGCAAGGTTTCGGCGCGGGGCGATCGGCGCCTCCGCGCTCGGGCTCGTACCCGTCCTCGCCCTCACGGCCTGCAGCTCCGGCGACGGCGGCGGCAGCGCGGGCGGCGGCGACCAGGTGCGGATGCTCGTGAACATCACCGACAACCTCACGCAGGCGAAGTGGGACGAGCTCGTCGCCCCCTTCGAGGAGGAGACGGGGATCGACGTCAAGATCGAGGGGCCGAGCGGCCAGTCGGTCGCCGAGACGTTCCCCACGCAGCTCGCGGCCGGCACGGCGCCCGACGTCATCCAGTCGATCTTCCCCACCGAGGACACGGCGCCCGAGATCCTCGACCTGTCGGAGTTCGACTGGGCGCAGGGCACCCCGATGGCCGACCTGTACTCCACGGACGGCGCGATCAACGTGGTGGGCGTCGGCATGCAGGCCCAGTCGCTCCTGTACTACAACAAGGAACTCTTCGAGAAGGCCGGCATCACGGAGCCCCCCGCCACCTGGGAGGACATGGACGCCGCCCTCAAGGCCCTGCAGGACGAGGGCGTGAAGAAGCCGATCGGCTTCGCCTCCGAGTGGGCCACCGGCGTCCAGGTGCAGGAGATCTGGCACCCGCAGCAGAACCTCAGCACCCCCGGGTGGCAGCAGGCCGTGGCCGGCGGGTCCTCGACGCTCGGCGACCAGTTCCAGCCGATGTTCGAGCACGTGGCCGGCTGGATCGACGCCGGCTACACGACCGCCGACGACGTGGCCACCGACAGCGGCACGCAGGAGGCGAACTTCATCGCCGGCGACGTCGGGATCTACCCGATGGGCTCGTGGTTCACCACGACGCTCGCGGCGTCGCCGCCCGAGTTCGAGGTCGGGATCTTCGCGCCGCCCGTCGACGACGCCGCGGACCAGCCCGCGCCGATGGGCGCCACGATGGCGTTCCCGTACATGGTCTGGAACGGGACGCAGGCCAAGGACGCCGCCACGCAGCTCGTGGAGTACCTCGTGACGGACGAGGACGCGATCGCCACCCAGGCGGAGATGGACAACTTCAACCGCGAGGGCCTGGACGCGAGCGCGAACGAGTACGCGGGGCTGGTCCAGGAGCTGCTCGACGCCGCGCCGTCGTTCGTCGTGCCCGGCAACCAGACGGTGGGCGACTTCGCCCTGCCGGTCGCCGGGTTCAACGAGAAGTTCACCGAGGTCGCGCAGGGGCTGTGGCAGGGCACGTCGCCCGCGGACGCCGCGGGCCAGCTCACGGCGTGGTACGACGCGGAGGCAGCGGGCTGACATGGCTCGAGCGAGGACGGCACGCGTGCTGGGGAGAAGGGGTGCGCTGGGCCGGGGCCTGATGACGGTCCCGGCGGCGCTGGTCTACATCGGTCTCATGGTGGTGCCGGTCGGGTACGCCGTCTACTACTCGTTCACCGAGTACAACGGCATCCCGACCCAGGCGCCCGAGTGGGTCGGGCTGGAGAACTACACACGGATCTTCACCGACCCGACGGGCGACATGCACTCGTCGCTGTGGGTCACCGGGGTCATCGCGGTGGTGGGCGCGTTCGGCGTCAACGTGATCGCGCTGGGCCTGGCCCTCCTGCTGCGGCGGACCACCCCGTTCACGGCGTTCGCGCGGGCCGTGATGTTCTACCCGCACGTGCTGTCGGCCCTCATCGTGGGCTTCCTGTGGCAGGCGATCCTCGGCCCGCAGGGCGCGGTGAACAACCTGCTCACTGGGTCGGGCCGGTCGACCCTGCCGTTCCTGTCCGACCCGGACTGGGCGCTCGCCACGATGATCGCCGTCATCGTGTGGGCCCAGCTCGGCGTCCAGCTCGTGCTGTACCTGGCGGGCCTGCAAGCCGTGCCCGCCGACCTCCAGGAGGCGGCGACGCTCGACGGCGCCGGCCGCGTGCAGGTGTTCCAGCACGTCACGTGGCCGGCGCTCGCGCCCACCGTGACGGTGACGATCGTGACGTCGGTGCTGTCGCTGCTCAAGGTCTACGAGGTCGTCCTCGGCCTCACCAACGGCGGCCCCGGGGACGCCACGCAGACCTGGGCCTACGAGATCCTCGCCGTGTCCTTCGCCAACAACAAGGTGGGGCTGGCGTGCGCGCAGGCGATGCTGCTCATCGTCGTCGCCGGGATCCTGTCGTTCACGATCATCGCGCTGCGCAGGCGCGCCGAAGAGGGAGCGGAGGCGCTGTCATGAGCCTGTCCGGCAGCCGGTCGGCGCGGACGCGCACGACCCTGCGGAACGGGGCGATCGCCGTCCTGTCGGTCGCGATGCTCGTGCCGCTGTACATCGTCGTCGTCAACGCGTTCAAGCCGCAGCAGGAGATCCTGCTGTCGCCGCTCGGGTTCGACCCGGCCACGGCCACGACCCAGTTCCTGCAGGACGCGTGGACCAACCCCAACTTCCCGGTGGTCTCCGGCTACGCGGTGACGCTGTTCCTGGTCGTCGCGTGCAACGTCGTCGCGATCGGGGTCTCCGTCCCCACGGCGTACGTCATCGCCAGGACCCCGACGGTCCTGTTCCGGGTGCTGCTGATGTTCTTCGTCGCGGGCATGTTCATCCCGGCGCAGATCATCCTGGTGCCCGCGATCTTCGTGCTGAAGGCGCTGCACCTCATGGGGACCCTGCCGGGCCTGGTGCTCTTCATGTCGTCGACGATGATCCCGTTCACCCTGTTCATCTTCACCGGGTACATCCGCATGCTGCCGCGCTCGCTCGACGAGGCCGCGGCGATCGACGGCGCGAGCCAGCAGCGCGTGCTGTGGCGGATCGTGTTCCCGCTCATGAAGCCGATCGTCGCGACGGCGTTCATCCTCAACGCGCTCAGCGCCTGGAACGACTTCGTCAGCCCGCAGCTCATCCTCGGGCCCGGGTCGTCGTTCCGGACCATCACCACCGGCGTGTACGCGGCCGTGTCCTCGTACACGACCAACTACGAGATCGTCTTCCCCACCCTGCTGCTGGCGGTGGTCCCGATCCTGCTCATCTTCGTCCTCATGCAGCGCCACGTCATGAGCGGCCTGTCCGCCGGCGCGGTCAAGGGCTGACCCGCCCACCCACCGGTCTCCCCCTCGCCTCCCACTCGTCTCGCACCTGTCCAGGAGAACCGCATGACCCTCGACTTCACCGACCCGGCGCAGGTCGCCCGGGCGATCCAGTACACGAACGTCAACCCCGACCTCACGCGCGACGGCGTGACGAAGCACCTCGAGACGTGCGCCGCCTACGGCTTCGACGCCGCGATGATCGCGCCGTACTGGGTGCCGCTGGCGAAGGACGTGCTCGCGGGCACCGGCGTCAAGGTCGCATCCACGCTCAACTTCCCCATGGCCAACGACACCCCCGAGATGCGGCTCGCCGCGCTGCGAGCGCTCGTCGCGGCCGGGGTGGACGAGTTCGACTTCCCGCCGCACCCGGGCCTGCTGCTCGGGGGCGACGAGGACCTCTACGCCCGCGACGTCGAGGACGTCGTCCGGCTCGCGCACGCCGAGGGCGTGGCCGTGAAGGTGATGCTCGAGTTCGGCTTCCTGCCCACCGACGACCTCAAGGCCCGCGCCACGCGGATCGCGTACGAGGCCGGCGTCGACTGGGTGAAGCAGTCTTCCGGGTGGGGCAAGGGCGGCCTGGAGGCCACCGAGCACGACGTGCGCCTGCTCGCCGCGAACATCGAGCCGCCGTGCCGGGTCAAGGTGTCCGGCAAGGTCAACTCGCTCGGGAAGATGCAGCGCCTGTTCGAGGCGGGCGCCGAGCTGGTCGGCACCAGCTCCGGGCCGGCCATCGTCGACGGGCTCGTCGGCGACCCGGACGCCTACTGACCGGGCCGGACGCGCGGCAGACCGCACGACGACGCGACACGAAGGGGAGCGATGAGGCTCACGGTGGTGGGGAGCTATGCCAAGGCTCTCGTGATGACGGTCGACCGGCTGCCCGAGGCGGGGGAGACCCTGCTCGGGCGCGAGTACCGCGAGACGTACGGGGGCAAGGGCTCCGACATGGCCGTCCAGGCGGCCCGGCTCGGCGCCGACGTCGCGTACGTCGGGGCCGTGGGTGACGACGCGCACGGCGCGGAGTTCCGCGCCCTCATGGCCGCCGAGGGGGTCGACGACTCCCGCGTGACGGTCGACGCGACCGCGCCGACGGGGGTCGGGTTCATCGTCAAGGACACCGCGGGGCGCAACCTCATCGTCGTCGACAAGGGCGCCAACGACGGGCTCCTGCCCGACGTGCTGGACGCGTCGGCCGACGCGATGCGCGGGGCGGACGTCGTCCTGGCCCAGCTCGAGATCCCGCTCGGTTCGGCGCTGCACGCGCTCGCCGTCGCACGGGATGCCGGCGTGCCGACGGTGCTCAACCCGGCACCCGCCGTGGACCTGCGGGGCGTCGACCTGTCGGCCGTGGACGTGCTCACGCCTAACGAGCACGAGGCACGGGTCGCGCTGGGCCTGCTGCCCGGCGACCCGACCCCGGTCGAGGAGCTCGCCCGGCGCCTGCTCGCTCTCGGCCCGCGGGCCGTCGTCGTCACGCGCGGGGAGGACGGGGCGCTCGTGGCGGACGCCGCGGGCGCGACGGCCGTGCCGGCCGCGGCGGTCGACGTCGTCGACTCCAACGGCGCGGGCGACAGCTTCAACGCGGCGCTCGCCGTCGCGCTCGGGGAGGGACGCGACCTGCGGGGCGCGGCCGCCTTCGCCGGCGTCGTGGCGGCGCTGTGCTGCGAGCACTGGGAGACGGTGCCGTCCTACCGGGCGCGCGCCGAGGTCGAGGAGTTCCTCGCGAGGACGAAGGAGACGGCATGAGAAGCGGACGGATCCTGCACCCCGGCCTGGCCGGGGCGCTCGCCACGCTGGGGCACACCGACGTCGTGCTGGTGACCGACGCCGGGTTCCCGATCCCGCAGGACGCGCACCGCGTCGACCTCGCGCTGACACGCGGGCACCTCGACGTGCGGACGATCCTGCGGGTGCTGCTGGAGGAGGTCTTCGTCGAGGAGGTGCACATGGCCGGCGAGGTGCGGACGCACCACCCGCGCCTCTACGGCGACGTGCAGGACCTCTTCACCGGCTCGGGCGCCACGTTCCGCGGCACGACCCACGAGCACCTCATCGAGCACTGGGCGCCGCGCGCCAAGGTCGTGGTGCGCTCCGGCTCGTTCGAGCCCTGGGCGAACTTCGCGCTCGTCGCGTCCACCGCGCCGTTCGAGTGGTTCGCCGACGACGACGTGACGATCCTGCCGGAGTACGTCGAGCGGCGGCGGATGATCGCCGAGGGCGTGCGACCCGAGCTCGGGTAGCACGCCCCCGGCGTCCGGCGGGTTCCCGGTCGAGGACCGGTCCGAGACCGGCCGGGGCGACCGTCAGGCGTCGTCGAGCGCTGCCAGCCAGTCGGCCCAGAACGCCTTCCACAGCTCGGCCTCGGCCGCGGAGCCGAGCCGCTCGTGGGTCACGGTCAGGCGCAGCCGCGACCCGACCGGGTCCGGCGAGAACATCGCGACGCCGTGCTCGCCGTCGTCGTCGGACACCCCGAACCGCGGACTCTTCACGCCCGGGCGCGACCGCGGTGCGAGCGTGAGGCCGGGCACGAGGCCGGCGCGGTCGGCGTCGTCGTCGAGCAGGGCGCGCAGCGTGTCGCGGTCGACGTCGAGCAGCCGCGACCGGCTGACCGAGAACGTGCCGTCGGGCCGCTGGCCGGGCACGCGCAGCCCGGTGATGCGCTCGTAGCCCACGGTGACCGACTGCGCCCACCAGCCGGAGACGCCGTGCTCGCCCGCGACCCAGGCGGCGATGGCGGTGTGCCCGGCGTCGCGACCGGGGCCGGCGTCGACGAGCGCGACCCACTCGTCCCACCCGCGGCCGGTGCCCTCGCCGATCGTGTCGTCGGAGAGGTCGGGCTCCGACACCCAGGCGCGGGCGCCGGCCGGGGGAGGTGCCGCCCGGGCGAGGAGGGTGCGGCGCGCGGCGCCGTACCTCTCGCCGGTGGCGGCCATGCGCGCGCGGACGCGCTTCTTGAACGACTCCTGCGTGGTCATGAGGACTCCTGCGTGCTCGCACGGTGCGCCACCCGCGGCTCGCGCCCGCCGGCAGGCACCGGTGAACACGGTGTCCTGACCGCGTCGAGCACTCGAGGTCCCCTCTGTCCCCACCGCTCGCGCGGTCCCGGCGGCGCGAGCGCCGGTCCGGGGATCGGGCGGGACGCGCCGCCCTGCCGACCAGCATAGGGCGCGGCGCCGCCGGGCGCCCGGGACGGCGCCCGCGGCGTCAGGCGGCGGGGGAGACCAGCGCGCGCAGCTCGTCGTGGGGGAGGTTCGCCCCGAAGGCCGGTGTGCCGGGCTGCAGGCGCGCGCCGGCGGACAGCGGGCCCGCGACGACGGGGTCGAAACCGAGCCGGTCGACGAGACCGGCGACCTGCGCCACGTCGTCGGCGTCGTCCCCCGCGACGGCGATCGCCCGGCGGCCCGGGGCTCCCGCAGGACGGGCCCCGGCGTCCAGGTCGTGGTAGCCCATGTGGTTGAACGCCTTGACGACCCGCGACGCGGCCAGGAACTCCTGCACGAGCTCGCTCGTCGAGGCGGCCGGGTCGCTGAGGTCGGCCCGGTGCCCGTCCACCTCCCACCAGTAGTTCATGGCGTCGACGACGAGCTTGCCGGCCAGCGCGTCCGCAGGCACGGTGCGGTACCGGCCCAGCGGCAGGGCGAGCACGACGACGTCGGCCTTCGCCGCGGCCGCCTGGGCCGTGACGGCCTGCGCGCCGGGCGCGAGCACCTCGACGGTCAGCGCGATCCTCGCCGGGTCGCCGGAGCCCGCGACGAGCACGCGGTACCCGGCCTCCACGGCGAGCCGCGCCAGGACCGTGCCGACCTTGCCCGCACCGAGGACGCCGATCGTGGCGGTCACGCGGCACCGCCTGCCGTGACCGGCTCCGCCGGGGACGCCGCGGCGTGCTCGGCGACGAGCTCGCGGACCCGGGGGACCACCTGCGTGCCGTACAGCTCCACGTTGCGCAGGCGGGCCTCGGCGGGCTGCGCGCCGGTGGTGTAGATCATGTCGAACCGGCCGACGCCGAGCTCGGTCACCGCGGACGCGATCTTGCGGGCCACGGTCTCCGGCGAGCCGATGTACAGGGAGCCGTGCGCCACCTCGGCGTCGTACTCCTCGCGCCGGATCGGCGGCCAGCCGCGGGAGGCGCCGATGCGGTCGCGCTGGAGGCGGTAGTGGGGCCAGAAGATCTCGACGGCCTCCTCGTCGGTGTCGGCGACGAACCCCGGCGAGTGCATCCCGACCGGGTGCGCCGTCGTGCCGAGCTGGGCGGTCGCGCGCCGGTACAGGTCGACGTACGGCGCGAACCGGCCGGGCTCCCCGCCGATGATCGCGAGCATGAGGGGCAGGCCGTAGTGCGCGGCCCGGACCACGGACTGCGGGGAGCCGCCCACGCCCACCCACGTCGACAGGTGGCCGGACTCGGTCTTGGGGAAGACGTCGGCGTCGCGCAGCGCGGGCCGGGTGGTGCCCGACCAGGTGACCGGCTGCTCCTTGAGGAGCTCGGTGAAGAGGTGGATCTTCTCGTCGAAGAGGAGGTCGTAGTCGGCCAGGTCGTAGCCGAACAGCGGGAACGACTCGGTGAACGACCCGCGCCCGAGGATGACCTCTGCGCGGCCGTCCGAGAGCGCGTCGAGGGTGGCGAAGCGCTGGAAGACGCGCACCGGGTCGTCGGAGGACAGCACCGTGACGCCCGAGGCGAGGCGGATCCGCTCCGTGCGCGACGCGATCGCGGCGAGCACGGTCTCCGGCGTCGAGATCGCGTACTCGGGCCGGTGGTGCTCGCCGAGGGCGACGACGTCGACGCCCACCCGGTCGGCCAGCACGGCCTCCTCGACGACCTGGCGGATCGCGGCGGCGTGCGAGACGAGCTCGCCGTCGGCGCCCACCGGGCGGTCGCCGAACGAGTCGAGCCCGAGCTGGAGCGTGGTCATGATGCCCTCCCGTGACGGTGTCGGTCGCCGGGGGTAACGTCGGAATTGACGTGTCAATTCCCGAGGGCTGGAGGGCGGCATGACCCAGGGCCGGGACGGCGGTCGGCGCTCGCCGACCAGCGACCAGCTGCGCACCTGGCGCGAGTTCGTCGAGACCACGGACGCGCTGCGCTCGCGGCTGTCCGCGCGCCTGCAGGCCGAGTCGGGGCTCTCGTCGTCCGACTACGCCGTCCTGCTCGCCCTGCACGACGCCCAGGGTCACTGCCTGCGCTCGTCGGCGCTCGCGGACGCTGTCGGCTGGGAGCGCAGCCGCCTGTCGCACCAGGTGGGCCGCATGGAACGGCGCGGCCTGGTCGCCAGGCAGGGGAGCCGCGCGGCCGGCGTCGCGCTCACCGACGACGGCGCGGCGACGTTCCGGCGCGCGTCCGTCGCGCACCTGCGCGTCGTGCGGCAGCTCTTCGTCGACGCGCTCACCGACGACCAGCTGGCGGCCGCCGGCGAGATCGCCGTCGCGCTGCGGGCCGCGCTGGACCGTCCCGAGCCGTCCCCGGCCCAGGCTCCGGCCGAGGGCTGAACCGCTCCGGGCAGGCCGCGCGCGCGTCGGTGGGTCGTGCCACGCTCGTCGCATGTCCACCTCTCCCGGGCGCGGCCCGGTGACCCCGCTCGTCGACCTGCACGGCAGGTCCGCGTGGAGCGTGCTCCCGCCGCTCATCCTCGGCTTCTTCATGATCATGGTCGACACGACCATCGTGAACATCGCCATCCCCACCCTGACCGAGCAGTTCTCCGCCTCCCTCATCGAGGTCGGCTGGGTCAACAGCGCCTACCTGCTCTCGTACGCGGTGCTGATGCTCCTCGCCGGCCGGCTCGGCGACCGCTACGGGCAGAAGTCGGTGTTCATCGCCGGGTTGATCGTGTTCACGACGTTCTCGTTCCTGTGCGGGTTCTCCGGCAACATCGGCTCGGAGCCCGAGATCGGCTGGCTCATCGGCTTCCGGGTGGTCCAGGGCGTCGGCGCCGCGATGATGACGCCGCAGACGATGTCGATGATCACGCGCGTCTTCCCGCCCACCCAGCGCGGAGCGGCGATGGGGCTGTGGGGCGCGACGGCGGGCGTGGCGACGCTCGTCGGCCCGCTCCTCGGCGGCGTCTTCGTGGAGACGATCGGCTGGGAGTGGATCTTCTACGTCAACATCCCGGTGGGCGTGGCGGCGCTGTGGTTCTCGGTCGCGCGGCTGCCGCACCTGCCGTCGCACGGCACCACGATCGACCCGCTGGGCGTGGTGCTGTCCGTCCTGGGCCTCGCGGCGGTGGTCTTCGGCCTCCAGGAGGGCGAGAACTTCGACTGGGGCCACATCTGGGGGCCGTTCTCCGTGTGGTCGGTGGTGGGTCTCGGCGTCCTCGTGCTCGCGGTCTTCGTGTGGTGGCAGCACCGCCAGGGCCCGCGCGCTCTGCTGCCGCTGCGGCTGTTCCGCTCGCGCAACTTCTCGCTCGCGAACGTCGACGGCATGGTCGTGACCTTCGCGATGATCGGCATCTTCTTCCCGCTGACGATCTTCCTGCAGTCGATCCTCGGCCTGACGCCCATCAACGCGGCGCTCGTGATGATGCCAGGCTCGCTCGTGTCCGGCGTCGTCGCGCCGTTCGCGGGCCGGCTGTCGGACCGGGTGCCCGCCAAGTGGGTGGTGGCGGCCGGGTTCGCCGCCATCGCCGGCGCGGTGCTGTGGCTCGCCGCGGTGCTCGACCCGGACCTGTCCCCGTTCGCGCTGCTGTGGCCCATGGCGCTGTTCGGCGTCGGCACGGGGCTCACGTTCTCGCCGCTGTCCAACCTGGCGACGTCGGGGCTCGACGCGCGCACGGCCGGGGCGGGCGCCGGTGCGTTCAACACCACCCGTCAGGTGGGCGGGGTCATCGGGTCGGCGGTCGTCGTGGCGCTGCTGTCCGCCCGGCTCACGGTCACGGTCCCGGCGGCCGCGCAGGACGTCGCCGCGCAGCTGCCCGAGCAGTACCGCCAGGCGTTCGTCGACGGCATCTCGCAGGCGAGCGGCAGCCTCGGCACGACGGCGGTCGGGTCGGTGCAGCTGCCCGACCAGGTGCCGGCCTCGGTCGCCGAGCAGGTCGGGGCGGCCGCCCAGCAGGCGTTCTTCGCGGGCTTCGCCGACGCGGCGGCGCAGACGCTGCTGCTGGTGGGTGTGGTGCTCGTCGTCGGGGTGCTCTGCGCGGCGGCGATGTCCCCCGTGCAGCACCGCGAGCACGAGGCCGCGCCGACGGCGGCCTGACACCCCCGGGAGCGTCGTGGGCGCCCGTCCGGCGCTGTTCCGGGCAGGAACGGCGCCGGACGAGCGCCCACGGTGCTCGATGGGTCAGGCGCGGATGTCTCCGCTGAAGTCGACGTCCCTGGTCTCCTTCTGCAGCCACAGCGCGACGAACGTGATCGCGGCCATCGCCGTGAGGTACACGCCCACCAGCACCGGGGACTCGGCGGCCTCCCACAGCCACACCGCGACGAACGGGGCGACGGCGGCACCGAGGATCGACGCGAGGTTGTAGGCCACCGACGCGCCCGTGTAGCGCACGTTCGCGGGGAACAGCTCGGGCAGCAGCGCGGCCATCGGGCCGAAGGTCAGGCCCATGAGGGTGAAGCCGATGATGAGCAGCGACTGCACGCCGATCGTGCCGCCCGCGAAGAGGGGCACGAACAGCAGGCCGAAGGCGGCGATGCCTCCGGTGACGACCAGCAGCATCGGGCGGCGGCCGTACTTCTCGGCCAGGGGTCCGGACGCGAGCGTGAAGAGGCCGAAGAACACGCAGCCCACGATGAGCATCCAGAGGAAGTCGATCTTCTCGTAGCCCAGGCCCGCGGGGGAGCCGTCGGTGGGGGAGGTGGCCGCGACGCCGTAGTTCAGCGTGAACGTGGTCATCAGGTAGAAGAGCCCGTACGTGGCGAGCATGATGAACGTGCCCGAGACGATCTTGCGCCACGAGGTGCGGAAGACCTCGGCCACCGGCACCTTCGCCACGGCCTCCGCCTCGACGACCTTGGTGAACGCGGGCGTCTCGATGAGCTTGAGCCGCACCCACAGGCCCACGATGACGAGCACCGAGCTGGCTAGGAACGGCACGCGCCAGCCCCACGACGTGAACTGCGCGTCGGTGAGGGTCTGGGACAGCCCGATGAAGACGAGGTTGGCCAGGATGAAGCCGATCGGCGCGCCGAGCTGCGGGAACGTGCCCCAGATCGCGCGCTTGCCGGCCGGTGCGTTCTCGGTGGCCAGCAGGGCGGCGCCGCCCCACTCGCCGCCGAGGCCCAGGCCCTGGCAGAACCGGCACAGCACCAGGACGAGCGGCGCGAGCACGGCCCAGCCCGGCGTGGTGGCGGCGGGGATCACGCCGATGACGACGGTGGCGATCCCCATGGTGAGGAGCGACGCGACGAGAGTCGTCTTGCGCCCCACCCGGTCGCCGAAGTGCCCGAAGAGCACCGACCCGAGCGGCCGGGCGACGAAGGCGACGCCGAACGCGGCGAACGACGCGAGCAACGCCGTCGTGCCGTCCTGGTTCGGGAAGAACAGCGCCGGGAACACGAGCGAGGCCGCGGTCGCGTACGCGTAGAAGTCGTAGAACTCGATGGAGGTGCCGATGAGCGACGCGACGATGACGCGGCCGCGCGAGTTGACGGCCGGCGTCGGCGTGCTGGGGGCGCCCGACGTGACGGAGGAGGTCATGGTCGACGACCGTAGAACCGGCGTCCCGCATCATGAACAATTGTCTCAGAATATGAATGGCGCCCCGCTGCGTGCCGGTGCCCGCCGCGTGAAGGTGTGGTGAACGTGAATAAGCCCGCCGGGGCGCGTGTTGGCACCACCGTGCCGGGCGAGGCAGGATCGACGGCGCGCTGGGACGACGGTACCGACGGCATCCCAGGACCACTGCATCCGTAACGACGGGACGAACACGACGACATGAACGATCTGCTGCACGTCAACGGCGGGACTCCTCTCGAGGGCACGATCACGGTCCGGGGGGCGAAGAACTTCGTCTCCAAGGCGATGGTGGCGTCGCTGCTGGGCGAGTCGGCGAGCGTCCTGCGCAACGTGCCGCAGATCCGGGACGTGGGCGTGGTCACGGGCTTGCTGGAGCTGCACGGGGTGACGGTGAAGTCGGACCCGGACGCCGGGATCCTGGACCTCGACCCGTCCAACGTCGAGTCGGCGCACGTGGCGGACATCGACGCGCACGCGGGCTCGAGCCGGATCCCGATCTTGTTCTGCGGGCCGCTGCTGCACCGGCTCGGTGAGGCGTTCATCCCCGACCTGGGCGGCTGCCGGATCGGCGACCGGCCGATCAACTACCACCTGGACATCCTGCGCCAGTTCGGCGCGGTGGTGGACAAGATGCCCAACGGCATCCAGCTGCGCGCGCCGCGCCGGCTGCAGGGCACCAAGATCTCGCTGCCGTACCCGTCGGTGGGCGCCACGGAGCAGCTGCTGCTCACCGCGGTGCGGGCCGAGGGCATCACGGAGCTGACCGGCGCGGCGACCGAGCCGGAGATCATGGACCTGATCGCGGTGCTGCAGAAGATGGGCGCGATCATCTCGGTGGACACCGACCGGGTGATCCGGATCGAGGGTGTGGACCGGCTCGAGGGGTACTCGCACACGGCGCTCGGCGACCGGATCGAGACGGCGTCGTGGGCGTCGGCCGCGCTGGCCACCGGCGGTGACGTGACGGTCAAGGGTGCGACGCAGCCCGAGATGATGACCTTCCTCAACACGTTCCGGAAGGTCGGCGGCCGGTTCGACGTGCAGGAGGACGGGATCCGGTTCTGGCACCCGGGCGGGGACCTGGACTCGATCGTGCTGGAGACGGACGTGCACCCCGGCTTCATGACGGACTGGCAGCAGCCGCTCGTCGTGGCCCTCACGCAGGCCAAGGGCCTGTCGATCGTGCACGAGACGGTGTACGAGAACCGGTTCGGGTTCGCCGACGCGCTGCGGAAGATGGGCGCGACGATCCAGGTGTACAAGGAGTGCCTCGGCGGGCGCGACTGCCGGTTCGGGCAGCGCAACTTCCACCACTCGGCTGTCATCTCGGGCCCGACGCCGCTGTCCGCGGCGGACATCGAGGTGCCGGACCTGCGGGGCGGGTTCTCCCACCTGATCGCGGCGCTGGCGGCGAAGGGGACCTCCACGGTGCGGGGCATCAGCCTGATCGACCGCGGGTACGAGTCGTTCCAGGACAAGCTCGTCGCGCTCGGCGCCGACGTCTCCCGCGGCTGAGGCACCTCGACCGCCGGGGCCGGGAGGTAGGCTCTGGCCCCGTGCCGATCGCCCGACCTGACTCCCGTGGTTACCGCCTCGTCGCGCGCATAGTGCGGCCGCTGCTGTTCTCGATGGTCCGCTACGACTGGGACGGCGGCGAGGAGAACCTGCCCCGTGAGGGCGGGTTCATCGCCGCCGCCAACCACGTCACCGAGTACGACGCCCTGACCCTGGCGCACTACCTCTTCGACAAGGGGTTCGAGCCGCGGATCCTGGCGAAGCGCGGCCTGTTCACCGCGCCGGTGGTCGGGTCGGTGCTGCGCGCGACGCGGATGATCCCGGTGGACCGCGGCACGTCCGCGGCCGCCCGGTCGCTCGAGGACGCGGGCAACCAGCTCGGCAGCGGCGCCTGCGTGGCGATCCTGCCGGAGGGCACGCTCACGCGGGACCCCGACCTGTGGCCGATGGAGGGCAAGACCGGCCTGGCGCGGCTGGCGCTCGTCAGCCGGCTGCCGGTCGTGCCCGTCGCCCAGTGGGGCGCCCACAAGATCCTGCCGCGGTACGGCCGCCTGCTGCGGCCCTTCCCGCGCAAGCCCGTGACGATCGTCGCCGGCCCGCCCGTCGACCTGTCGGACCTGTACGACCGGCCGATCGACACGCAGACCCTGCGCGAGGCCGCCAACCGCGTCATGGACGCGATCACCGTGCAGCTCGCCGGGATCCGGGGTGAGGCGGCCCCGTCCGCCCGCTTCGACCTTCGCAAGCACCCCGAGTACGAACGCAAGCAGACCGTCTACCCGCCCGTGGAGCGCCCATGACGAACCCGACCACCGCACCCACGTCCGGGAACCCGTCGGCGCCGACCCGTGTCGCCGTCCTGGGCTCCGGGTCCTGGGGGACGACCTTCGCGATGGTCCTCGCCGACGCGGGCTGCGACGTCCGCCTGTGGGGTCGGGACCCGGCCGTCGCGGCCGAGGTCACGACCCGGCGCACCAACAGCAAGTACCTGCCCGGCATCGAGCTGCCCGCGATGACGGGCACCACCGACGCCGCCGCGGCGCTGGCCGGCGCGCAGATCGTCGTCGTCGCCGTGCCGTCGCAGGTGTCGCGCGCCACGCTCGCCGGCCTGCGGGACCTCGTCGAGCCCGATGCCGTCATCGTCTCCCTGATGAAGGGGGTCGAGCTCGGCACGGACGAGCGCATGAGCCAGGTCATCGTCGAGGCGCTCGACGTGCCGCTGTCGCGCGTGGCCGTCGTCTCGGGCCCGAACCTCGCGGCCGAGATCGCCCGCCGCCAGCCCACGGCGACCGTGGTGGCCTGCCAGGACGAGTCGGCGGCGAGGTTCGTCGCCGACGCCTGCTCGAACTCCTACTTCCGCCCCTACACCAACGACGACGTGGTCGGCGTGGAGCTGTGCGGGGCGGTGAAGAACGTCATCGCGCTGGCCGTCGGCATGGCGCAGGGCCGCGGCTTCGGGTCGAACACCGCCGCGACCGTCATCACGCGCGGCCTGGTCGAGATCACGCGCCTCGGCCTCGAGCTCGGTGCCGACGCCGCGACCTTCTCCGGGCTCGCGGGGATGGGCGACCTCGTGGCGACCTGCACGTCTCCGCTGTCGCGGAACAACACCCTCGGCCGCCACATCGGCGAGGGGATGTCGCTGGAGGAGGCGGTGGTCGCCACCGGTACGACGGCGGAGGGCGCCAAGTCCTGCCGCTCCGTGCTCGACCTCGCCGCCAAGCACGGGGTCGACATGCCGATCACCGCCGGGGTCGTCGCGGTGCTGTACGAGGGCCTCCCGGTGGAGGAGATGGCCCGCGGACTGCTCGCGCGCCCGCAGAAGTCCGAGGGCGTCGACGGCTGATCGTCGCCCGCCGTACGGTGGCGCCATGACTCCCGCGCCGCCTCCCGCGCCCCGGCCCGTCCTGGTGTTCGACGTCCTCGGCACGCTGGTCGACCAGGCGGGGAGCCTCGAGGCCGCGGTGCAGGGCGCGGGGCTGGACGCGGGGACCGCGCGCGGCGTCGTCACGACGTGGCTCGGCCGGGTCGCCGACCGGGAGCGGGACGTGGTCGCGGGGCGTCGTGGCTTCGCGCCGAGCGGCGTCCTGGACCGCGAGGTCCTCGCAGGGCTGGCGGCCGAGGGCGCGCTGCCGGCGTCCGCCGTCGACCGCCTCGCGACCGCCGCCGAGCGGCTGCGCCCCTGGCCGGACTCCGTGGCGGGCGTGGCGGCGCTGGCGCGGGACTTCACCGTGCTCGGCCTGTCCAACGCGGACCGTCGCACGCTCGCCGCGCTGCGCGGGGACGCCGGCCTGGCATGGCACGAGGTGCTGTCGGCGGAGGACGTCGGCACCTACAAACCGGATCCTGCGCTCTACGTCGCGGCGGTCGCGGCGGCGACGGGCGGTGCGACGGGCGAGGCGAGCGCCGGCCCGCCCGTCATGGTCGCCGCCCACGCCTGGGACCTGCGCGCGGCCGCCGCCGCGGGGATGCGCACCGCCTACGTGCCGCGGCCCCAGGGCGACGCCCCGCGGGACGACGACGCGTTCGACCTGCACGCCGCCGACCTGGCGGACCTGCACGGCCGCCTGCTCGACGGGGAGCTGCGGACGGTGGGCTGACGCGTCAGGTGGCGGGGCCGGCCCCCGAGCGCAGCGCCTGGTCGAGGTCCGCCCAGAGGTCCTCGACGTCCTCGACGCCCACGGACAGGCGCAGCAGGTCCTCGGGCACGGTGCGCGACTCGGTGGCGAACCGCCGGCGACGCTCGAGCGTGGACTCGACGCCGCCGAGGGACGTGGCGGGCACCCAGAGGCGCACGGCGGCGACGACGGCGTCGGCGGCGGCGGGACCGCCGTGCGGACGGACGCCGAGGATCGCGCCGAAGCCGTTCATGAGGCCGGCGGCACGCTCGTGCCCGGGGTCGCCGGGCAGCGACGGGTGCCGCACCTCGGCCACGCCCGGGTGCTCGGCGAGGCGGCGGGCGAGCTCGGCCGCCGACGCGTTCGCCCGCTCCACCCGCAGGTGCAGCGTGCGCAGGCCACGCAGTGCCAGCCACACCTCCATCGGGCCGGGGATGGCGCCGTGCAGCGTGCGGTACGCCCGCAGCCCGGCGACGATCTCGTCGTCGCGGGCGACGGCGGCGCCCAGCACGACGTCGGAGTGCCCGGCCAGGTACTTGGTCACCGAGTGCACGACGACGTCCGCACCGAGGTCGAGCGGGCGCTGGCCGAGCGGCGTCGCGAACGTGTTGTCGACGACGCTGCGCACGCCGCGCTCGCGCGCCGCCGTGAGGATCGCGGGCAGGTCCGCGACCTCCAGCATGGGGTTGGTGGGCGACTCGGCGAGCAGCACGTCGGCGCCGTCGAGCGCCGCGACCACCTGCGCGGTGTCGGAGATGTCGACCCGGCGCACGTCGACCCCGTGCCGGGCGGCGAGGTCGTCGAGGTAGCCCAGCGACACCTGGTACGCGTGCCGCGGCACCACGACCGCGCCGCCGTGGGGCACGTCGCCGACCGCCGCGATCACGGCCGCCATGCCCGAGCCGAAGACCACGCCGTGCCGGGCGCCCTCCAGCGCCGCCAGCGCCTCCTCGAACGGGTGCCACGTCTCGGTGTCCATCCGCGTGTACAGCAGCTCGCCGGGGCCGGTCACGCCCTGGTTGACGTAGGTCGAGCTGAGCACGACCGGCGGGTTCACGGGACCGCCCTGGACCCGGGGCGGGCGGCCCGCCGTCACGGCGAGGGTGGCGGGGGAGAGCGGCACATGCGGTCCGTGCGGGTCGTGCGTCATGGCCGCAGGGTACGACGGCGCACCCGGCCGGCGACGCGCCGTCCCATCGACCTGGCTCTGACACGTCCTGGGCAGCACGGACCGTCAGAGCTGCGGCGGGATCCATGCCGACGTGACTCTGACACCTCGGGTCAGACGGCGGCGCGTGGCTCGACGAGGCGGGCCAGCAGCTCGACCAGCAGGCGTTCGACGAGCGGCGCGGGCAGCGCCTCCACGAGTGCCAGCAGCGGTGCCATCGGACCGACGCCGGGAGCGGCGTCCGGGTCGTCGCCGACCGTCCCCAGGCCGACCGCGTCGAGCAGGGCCGCCGCCGTCGCGGAGTCGAGAGGTGCGGCGGGGTCGAGGGGCGGGAGGGAGCCGAGCAGCGCGCCGGCGTCGGGCCGTGGCAGGCCGCGGACGTCGTCGGCCGCCGCGCGCAGCACGGGCACGAGCTCGCCGAGCACCCCCTCGGTGACCGGGGTGACGGTGAGGTGCGTGGTGTGCGGCAGTCGGGTGCCGTCGCCCTGCTCCAGCCCGGGCTGGGCCTGGAGGGTCCAGCCCCGGGTGGAGACGGCGTCCGCCCACAGGTGCGGGTCCACGCGGCGCTCCGCCGGCACGGCGTCGTCGGCGGCGACGGCGAGCAGCGGCCCGACGGGGGAGCCGACGACGCGCAGCCCGTCGATCCCGGCCGGTCCGTCGACGGCGTCGCGCAGCGCGAGGGTGGCGCGCCGGGCGCGGCCGGCGAGCGTCGCGAGCCCGTCCGCGCCGAGGGCCTGCAGGATCGCCCACGCGGCGGCGAGCGGGCCGCCGGAGCGGGAGCCGAGCAGCGTCGGGTTCACCACGGGGTACCCGGGCCAGCGGGTGGTGGCGAAGTACTGCGCGCGCTGCCGGTCGCGGTCCCGGTGCAGCAGCACGGACGCGCCCTTGGGTGCGAAGGCGTACTTGTGCAGGTCGGCGCTCACGCTGGTGACGCCCGGCACGCGCAGGTCCCAGGCGGGCAGGCCGGGCCAGAACGGCAGGGCGAACCCGCCGATGCACGCGTCCACGTGCACGGGCACGCCCGCCGCGGAGGCGAGGGCCGCGACGTCGGCCACCGGGTCGGCGGCGGCGTGCGGGTACGACGGCGCTGAGACGACGACGAGGGCGACGTCGGCGGCTCCCTCCGGGCCGGCGGCCAGGCGCGCGCCGAGGGCCGCGGCGTCCACGGCTCCCGCCGCCGGGCCGTCGGCGGCGACGGGCACGAGGTCGAGCTCCAACCCGTACAGGTGCGCGGCCTTCTGGAACGCGGCGTGCACCGTGACGGGCGCGACCAGCCGGGGTCGCGCCTCGCCCGGCCGCAGCCCACGGGCGGTGAGCCACATGTCCCGCGCGGACTGCACCGCGAGCAGGCAGCTCTCCGTGCCGCCGCTGGTCACGGTGCCGACGGTGTCGGCATCGCCGCCGAGCAGGTCGCGGGCGAAGGCCACGACGTCGCGCTCCAGGGCGGCCACCGAGCCGAACGTCGTCGGGTCGAGCCCGTTGACGGGCTGCATCGCGCGCGCGGCGTCGCCGGCGAGCGCGTCCAGCTCGGGGACGCCGGGGTCGTACACGTAGCTGAGCACCCGGCCGCCGTGGGTGGGGGCGTCGCGGTGGCGCAGGGTGGCCAGCGCGGCGAGCACGGCGGCAGGGTCCTGGGCCAGGTCGAGCGCGCCGTCGGGCAGGGCAGGGCGGTTCACGGGGCCTCCTGGGGTCGGGGAGCGGGAGTGTCGGCCCGGGTGGGGCCGGGGTCCGCGGAGGAGTAGGGGGCGACGTCGGGGGCGGCGTCGGGCGCGTCGACGTCGCGGCGGCGCAGCGGGTACCGGCCGAGGGGCAGGAGGCTCGCGGCCACGAGCAGCGCGGGCAGGAGGCTGAACGACGCGACGACGCCGAGCACGGCGGCGGCGGGCTGGACGACGGTCTGCCCGCCCGTGGACTCCACGTAGCCGGTCACGGCGAGCACCACGGTCAGCAGGGTGGTACCGAGCGCCATGCCGGTGGTCTCGCCCGCGGTCCAGACGCCGCCGAACGCGCCGGCGCGGTCGGTGCGCGTCGTGCGGGCGTCGTGCGCGATGACGTCGGGGAGCATCGCCATCGGCAGCGACTGCATGCCCGCGTACGCCGCGCCGGCCAGGGCCACGGGCCCGTACACCCAGGCGCCGGGCGACCAGGCGAGGGGCAGCAGCGCGAGCGCCGCCACGGCGAACAGCACCGACGCCAGCCGGAACGCACGCTCCTTCCCGACGCGCCGGGCGAGCACGCCCCACGCCGGCGTCACGACGAGCGCCGGCCCCACCAGCGCGACGAACAGGAACGTCACGGCGGCGGTGTCGTGCAGCACCCAGGTGGCGACGTACTGGGCGCCCGCGAGCATGGCGCCGGTGGCGAGCGCCTGCAGCACGAAGGTGCCGAGCAGCGTGCGGAACGGACGGCTCGAGCGCAGCAGCCCGAGTCCCTCGCGGTAGTGCGCGGCGAGCCGCGCCCGCGCTCGTACCGGCCGTGGCGGGGCGGGCGGCCCCGCCGAGCGCTCGGCCGTCGACGCGAGCAGCAGCGCCGCCCCGAGCACCAGCGACGCGGCCACCGCCATGAGCAGGTACCCGAGCCTCTCGTCGTCGCCCCCGAGCCCGCGCAGCGCGGGCCCGCCGCCGCCGAACAGCAGGATCGCGGCGGTGAGCACCACCACCCGCGCGGTGAGCAGGCGGGTCCGGGCGTCGTAGGTGGCGGCCAGCTCGGCAGGCAGGGCGATGTACGGCACCTGGAACAGGCTGAACGCCGTCGCCGCCGCGAGGAACGCGAGGAGCACCCAGGTCGCGGCGCCCGCCGGGGCGAGGGAGGCGGGGACGGCGAACGTCAGGGTGAAGAACACCGGCAGGGCGAGGCCGCCCACCACCATGAGGCGGCGACGACGGCCGGTGCGGGCGCGCTCGCGATCGCTGGCGGCGCCGATGAGCGGGTCGATGACGACGTCCCACACCTTCGCGGCGGTGACCAGGAGGCCCGCGAGGCCCGCGGCGACGCCGAGCGTGTCGGTGAGGTAGAAGACCAGCACCAGGCCGGGGAGCGTCGCGAACCCGCCGGTGCCGACGGACCCGACGGCGTACCGGGCGACCGTGCCCCTGCGCAGCGTCATGACGCGGGATCGTAGCGGTCCGGGAATGCCGCGGGCGCCACCGTGCTTGTGCGTGCTGTGACCCAGGCGACGAACTCTGCCCCGGCCGGCCCCGCGCTCGGCTCCCTCGACGTCGACGCGGCGCCCCTGGTGCTCGGCGGCAACGTGTTCGGCTGGACGGCGGACGACGCGGCGTCCTTCGCCGTCCTCGACGCGTTCGCCGACGCCGGTGGCCGCATGATCGACACCGCCGACGGCTACTCCGCGTGGGTGCCGGGCAACTCCGGGGGCGAGAGCGAGGAGACGATCGGGCGCTGGCTGGCGCGCACGGGTCGCCGCGACGACCTGCTGGTCGCGACCAAGGTCGCCGCGCACCCGCAGTTCCGCGGGCTCTCGGCGTCGAACGTGCGCGCCGCCGCGGAGGCGTCGCTGAAGCGCCTCGGCACCGACCGCATCGACCTGTACTACGCGCACTTCGACGACGCCGACACCCCACTTTCGGAGACTGCCGCGGCGTTCTCGGCCCTCGTCGACGACGGCCTCGTGCGCGAGATCGGCGTCTCGAACTACACGCCGGAGCGGATCGACGAGTGGTTCGCCGCCGTCGACGCCGGCGGGCTGCACCGTCCCGTGGCCCTGCAGCCGCACTACAACCTCGTGGAGCGCGGGTTCGAGGACGGGCTGCGGCGGCCCGCCGAGCGGCACGGGCTCGGGGTGCTGCCGTACTACGCGCTCGCCTCCGGCTTCCTCGCCGGGACCTACCGTGACGGTGAGGCGCCCGACAGCCCGCGTGCGCACGGCGCGGCGCGCTACCTCGACGACCGCGGGCGGCGCGTGCTGGCCGCGCTCGACGACGTCGCGGCCGCCCACGACGTGCCCGTCGCGTCCGTCGCGCTGGCCTGGCTGCGCGCGCAGCCGACCGTCGTCGCTCCCATCGCAAGCGCCCGGCACACGGGCCAGCTCGGCGCCCTGCTGCGCTCGATGACGCTGGAGCTCACCCCCGACGAGCTCGCCCGGCTGGACGGCGCCTCGTCCTGAACCCGGAGCTGTCAGGGCCACGGTGACGCCAACCTCCACGTGGCTCTGACAGCTCGGGAGGCGGGTCGGTCCTCGCTCAGTCCTCGAGGGGGCCGAGCACCGCCTGCGCGACGGTGGAGTGCGCCGACTCGTCGTCGGACGGGTGGAAGATCCCGGCCAGCACGTCGCGGTAGAGCCGCCCCAGCTCGGAGCGGTTGAAGTACGTGGAGCCGCCGGAGCAGCGGATCGCCTCGTCCACGACCTGCCGTGCGGTCTCGGTGACGCGGACCTTGAGCCCCGCCGTCGAGCGGAAGAAGCCGGCACCCTTGTCGACCTGGGCGTCGACCTCCCCGGCCACCAGGTCGAGCTGCGGCCACAGGCCGTCGAGCGCGAGGGCGGCCGTGCCGATGCGCCAGCGGATGTCCGGGTCCTGCGAGTAGGCCTTGCCGGTCTTCATCGAGCGCCGCTTCCCGACCGTCTCGACGGCGAGCGTCAGCGCGCGGTCCGCGATACCGAGGTACACGCTCGCGAGCAGGATCTCGAAGCTGGTGAAGATGCCCAGCACGTACGGGTCGAGGCTGGGGCCGGGCGCGATGCGGCGCAGCACGCGGTCGGCGGGCGCGAGCGCGCCGTCGAGCACCGTGGTGCAGGACTGCGACGCCCGCATGCCGAGCGTGTCCCAGTCGTCCTTGATCTCGAAGCCGCCGCCGTCGCGGGTGACGAACGCGTGCACGACGCGCGGGTCGTCGGGGTCGGTCGCGTTGTCCAGCCCCATGACGCCCAGGCGGGTCCAGCCGGGGGAGTTGGACGTGAAGATCTTCGTGCCGTGGAAGGAGTACCCGCCCTCGCCGTCCGGGCGCGCCTCGGTGCGCGAGCCGAGCAGCACCAGGTCGTTGCCCGCCTCGGAGTAGCCGAAGCCGAAGACCTCGCCGTGCGCCGTCTCCTCGAGCAGCCAGTCCAGCGAGTGGTCGCCGCGCTCGTGCAGGAACCGGGCCACGCCGACCCACACGTGGTGCATGTTCACCGCGAGGGCCGTGGCGGGGGCGGCACCGGCGAGCCGCGCCTGCTCGCGTGCGGCCTCCCGCAGGGTCAGCCCGGCGCCGCCCAGGTGCTGGGGCACCATCGCCTGCAGGTACCCGGCGGCCTTCAGGTCGGCGAGGTCGTCGGCGAAGAACGCGTTCTCGCGGTCGTACGCCGCCGCCCGGCCGCGGATCGTCTCCAGCAGCTCGTCGGTGAGGATCTGGCGAGGGGCGGAGAGCGGCGAGGGGAAGGGCGACGGCGCGGCGTCCGGCGAGGTCACAGGCATGACCTCACCGTACGCCGCGCCCTGGCCCGGCCGCCCGGGCTTCGACGGCGGCGGGCCTGACGACGGGTCAGACGTCCGCCGTCGCCTCCTGCGCCTGCGGCAGCAGGCGGTACAGCACGTCCGCCAGCGTGACGACGCCCAGCGTGCGCCCGTCGTGCCGCACCAGCGCGAGCTGCTCTCCCGCCTCGCGCAGCAGCGAGATCGCCGCGTGCACGGTGGTCGCCGCGTCGAGCACGAACGGCGCGCGCGCCACGGGTGCCACGGGGGCGGCGTCGTCGAGCAGCAGGGTGTCGCGCACGTGCACGACGCCGGTCACCTCGCCGTCGACACCGCCGTCGCGCAGCAGGATGCGCAGGTGGCCGGAGGTCACGGACGCCGCCCGCACGTCGGCCGCCGTCGCGTCCGCCGGCACCGCGGTGGGCCGCGCGCCCGCGGCCAGGAGCGTGTCGACCGTGAGGGTCTCCAGCTCCAGAGCGCCCGCGATCTGCGAGGAGTACGCGGCGTCGAGGGCGCCGACGTTCGCCGAGTGCTCCACGAGGTGACGCAGCGTGGTCGGGTCGTGACCCGCCTCGATGTGGTCCACCGGCTCCACGCCGACGGCCCGCAGGCACCGGTTGGCCAGCGCGTTGAGCCAGCGCAGCACCGGCCGGGTGAGCCACATGAACGCCCGCATCGGCAGGGCGAGCAGCGTGGCGGACGCCTCGGGGTGCGCGATGGCCCACGACTTGGGCGCCATCTCGCCCACCACGAGGTGCAGGAAGGTGACGATGATCAGCGCGAGCACGAAGCCTGCGACGTCGGCCACCCAGTACGGCGCCCCCCACCCGGCGAAGAGCGGCGTGAGCCAGTGGTGCACGGCGGGCTTGGTCACGGCGCCGAGCGCCAGGGTGCACGCCGTGATGCCGAGCTGGGACCCGGCGAGCAGCAGCGTGAGCTCGGACGAGCTGCGCAGCGCGGCCCGCGCGGACCGGCTGCGCGGAGCGGCGTCCTCCAGCCGGTGGCGGCGCGCCCCCAGCAGGGCGAACTCCACCGCCACGAAGAACGCGCTCAGCGCGATGATGACGACGGTCGCCGCGACGACGACCCAGGGGTTGCTCATCGGTCGTCCTCCTTCGCGGGGGCGGGCGTGGCGTCCGGGACCGGCTCGACCGTGCCCTCCGCGGTGCCCTCGAACAGGCGCACGCGCACCAGGTGGGGCACGTGGCGCTCGACCGAGATCACGTCGACCTCCAGCCAGCGACGGCGGGGCTCGTCGTGCACGAGGTCCGCCGGGTCCGGCGGCAGCTCGACCGTCACCGCGTCGCCCGCGCGGGGCAGCGCGCCGGTCTGCGCGATGAGCAGCCCGGCGACCGTCTCGTGGTCGCCGCGCGGCAGGTCGTGCCCGATGGCGCGCTCCGCCTCGTCCAGGTGGACGTCGCCGCCCATCACCCAGGCGCCGTCGTCCTCGGGCGAGACGGTGACCGGCAGGGCCGGGTCGTGCTCGTCGGTGATCTCGCCGACCAGCTCCTCCGCGAGGTCCTCGAGGGTGAGCACGCCCGCGAACCCGCCGTACTCGTCGACGACGACGGCGAGCTGGTTGCGGGTGCGCGTCAGCTCGGTGAGGGCGTCCGGCAGCGCCATGAGGGTGGGCAGCACCGTGACCGGTCGCATGAGCTCGGTGACGGGCGCGGCGTCGCCGAGGCCGGTCCGCAGCAGGTCGGTGAGCTGGACGACGCCGAGCGCACGGTCCTCGGCGTCCACCACGGGGTAGCGGGAGTGGCCGCCGGCCATGAGCGTGCGCAGCTCGCCCACCGTGAGGGCGGGGTCGACGGTGCCGACGCGCGAGCGCGGGATCATGGCGTGCTCGACGTCGTGCTGCGGGAAGTCGAGGATGCGGTCCAGCAGCACCGACAGGTCGTCGGGCAGGTCGCCGCTCTCGCGGGAGTCCGCGACGATGTGCTCGAGGTCGCGGGCGGTGGCGGAGTGCTCGACGTCGTGCACGGGCTCGATGCGCAGCAGCCGCAGCAGGGCGTTCGACGCCTTGTCGAAGACGGCGATGAGCCAGCCGAGCACCGTGAGGTACGCCGTCGTCGAGCCGGCCAGGCGCAGGGCCGTGGGCTCGGGGCGGGCGATGGCGAGGTTCTTCGGGAACAGCTCGCCGAAGAGCATCTGCACCAGCGTCGAGACGACGAGGGCCGCGACGGTGCCGACGGCCACGCCGACCCCGGTCGGGACGCCGACGCCGCCGAGCAGGGTGCCCAGCGCGTCGCCCACCAGGGGCTCGGCCACGTAGCCGACCAGCAGGCCGGTCACGGTGATGCCGAGCTGGGCGCCCGAGAGCACGAAGGACGTGCGGCGCGTGACGGCGAGGGCACGCTTCGCGGTCGCGTCACCGGCCTCCGCGCGGGCGGCGAGCCGGGAGCGGTCCACGGTCATGTAGGCGAACTCCTGGGCGACGAAGTAGGCCGTCGCCGCCGTGATCACGAGGATCACCAGGATGCCGAGGAGGAGGGAGAGGACGGCGGTCACCGGTGGTGCACCGCCTCAGGGTCGTGCGGAGTCGGGGGCTGCGAGGAGCCCGGACTATGACTGGGATCGTCGGCGGGCGCGGCCTGGTCCTCGGCCGCGGGCGCCGCGATGGCGTTCGCGTCGTTCGTGATGTCCACGATCGCCCCAACGTCGCTCCCGTGCCATCGGTTCCCGGCGCTACGCTCCCGTGCACACGGTCGACGAGGACCGTGCCGCACGAAGGGACCGCCATGTCCGAGACCAGCACCGACCGCTCCGTCATCCGCAGCCCGCACGCCGACGTCGAGATCCCCGACGTCACCCTCCACGAGTTCCTCTTCGCCTCGTTGGACGACGCTGACCGGGGTCGTGTCGCCCTGGTCGACGGTCCGAGCGGTGCCACGACCACGTACGGCGAGCTGCGCGACCGCGTGGACGCCATCGCCGGGGCGTTCGCCGCCCGCGGCCTGGGCGTCGGGGACGTGGTGGCCCTGCACAGCCCCAACGTGCCCGCGTTCGTCGCCGTGTTCCACGGCCTGCTGCGGGCCGGGATCACCGTGACGACGATCAACGCGCTCGCGTCCGGGCGCGAGGTCGCCAAGCAGCTGGGGTCGTCGGGGGCGAAGGCGCTCGTGACGGTCTCCGCGCTGCTGCCGGCGGCCGAGGCGGGTGCCGACGCCGTCGGGATGGCGACCGCCGACGTGGTCGTGCTCGACGGCGCGGACGGCCACCCGTCGCTCGGCGAGCTCCTCGCGGGCGGCCACGCCGCGCCCGACGTCGCGTTCGACCCCCGCACGCACCTCGCCGTCCTGCCGTACTCGTCCGGCACGACCGGGCTGCCGAAGGGCGTGATGCTCACCCACCGCAATCTCGTGGCGAACGTGGTGCAGACGGAGGCGTACCTGCCCCTCACGCGCGACGACGTCATCCCCGCGGTGCTCCCGTTCTTCCACATCTACGGCATGACGGTGCTGATGAACGGCGCGATCTACCAGCGTTCGACGCTCGTCACGCTGCCGCGGTTCGACCTCGCCGAGTACCTGCGCGTCGTCGAGCAGCACCGGGCCACCGTGCTGTTCGTCGCGCCGCCCATCGCGCTGGCGCTCGCCAAGCACCCCGCGGCCGCCGGTCGTGACCTGTCGAGCGTGCGGATGCTCATGTCGGGGGCGGCGCCGTTCGACGAGCACCTGGCCGAGGCCGTGGCCCGACGCCTGCCGGGCGCCCGGGTGCTGCAGGGGTACGGGATGTCGGAGATGTCGCCGGTCTCGCACGTCGTGCCCGTCGACCGGACCGACATCTCCCCGGGCACCGTCGGCCTGCTGGTGCCGAACATGCTCGCCCGGGTCGTCGACCCGGCCACGGGGGAGGCGATCGCGCAGCCGGCCGAGGGCGTGAGCGCGCCCGGCGAGCTGCTGTGCGCCGGTCCGAACGTCATGGTCGGGTACCTCGCGGACGAGCAGGCCACCCGCGACACCCTCGAGCCGGACGGCTTCCTGCACACCGGCGACATCGTGACGGTCGACTCCGACGGCGCGTTCACCGTCGTCGACCGGCTCAAGGAGCTCATCAAGCACAAGGGCTACCAGGTGGCGCCGGCGGAGCTGGAGGCGCTGCTGCTCACGCACCCCGAGATCGCGGACGCGGCCGTGATCGGCGTGCCCGACCCGGAGTCGGGGGAGGTGCCGAAGGCCTTCGTCGTGCGGGCCGAGGGCAGCGCGTTGAGTGCCGCGGACGTGCAGGACTTCGTCGCGGCACAGGTCGCGCCGTACAAGAAGGTGCGGGTCGTGGAGTTCGTCGACGCGGTCCCGAAGTCCGCCGCGGGGAAGATCCTGCGCAAGGAGCTCCGCGCCCGCTGAGGCGGTCGGGACGGCGGGCCCGGGTCCGGTAGGTTGGGCGGCGATGTCCGACGCCACCGCCGCTCCCACGACGAGCCCCGTCCCTGCCGTCCCGACCGCGGGTGACGGCACCCCGCGCAAGACCCGCGTCGCCGTGCTGTTCGGCGGGCGCTCGGGCGAGCACGCCATCTCCGCGTCCACCGCGGCCGGCGTGCTGCGCGCGATCGACCGCGACCGCTACGACGTCGTGCCCGTGGGCATCACGCGCGAGGGCCGCTGGGTGATCGCCGCCGACGACCCGGAGCGCTGGCAGATCACCGACGGCCGCCTCCCGGAGGTGACGGCCGACTCCGGCGCCGAGGTCGTGCTGTCGCTCACCCAGGGAGAGCGCACCCTGCGCGTGCTGGAGCCGGGCCAGGTGCCCGCGCTGCTCGGCGAGGTCGACGTCGTCTTCCCGCTGCTGCACGGCCCGTTCGGCGAGGACGGCACGGTGCAGGGCCTGCTGGAGCTGTCGGACGTGCACTACGTCGGCGCGGGCGTGCTGGCCTCGGCGGTCGGCATGGACAAGCACTTCATGAAGCTCGTGCTCGCCGGCCAGGGCCTCACGGTCGGCCCGTACGTCGTGATCCGGCCGCGGGACTGGGAGCGGGACCGCGCCGCGTGCGTCGCCGCCGTCGAGCCGCTGGGCCTGCCGCTGTTCGTCAAGCCCGCCCGCGCGGGGTCGTCGCTCGGCATCACGCGCGTGGACGACCTGGCCGACCTGCCCGCCGCCGTCGAGGCCGCGCGCGAGCACGACCCCAAGGTGGTCGTCGAGGCAGGGATCGAGGGTCGCGAGATCGAGTGCGCGGTGCTCGGCGGGCACGACGGCGCCCGGGCGCGCGCGTCGCTGCCCGGCGAGATCGTCGTCGACCACGACAGCCACGCGTTCTACGACTTCGAGGCGAAGTACCTCGACGAGGCGCACGTCGACCTGCGCTGCCCGGCCGAGCTGCCGCAGCCCGTCATCGACGAGATCCGAGAGGTCGCGGTGCGCACCTTCGAGGCCGTGGAGGCCGAGGGGCTGTCCCGGGTCGACGTCTTCGTCACCCCCGACGAGCGCGTGATCGTCAACGAGATCAACACCATGCCGGGGTTCACGCCGTTCTCGATGTACCCGCGCATGTGGGAGGCCTCGGGCGTGAGCTATCCCGAGCTCGTCGACGAGCTCATCCAGCTCGCCCTGGAGCGGCCGACCGGCCTGCGCTGACCGCGCCACGCCCGGAGGGTCAGGGCACCACCAGCTCGCCGAGCGGGCCCGGCGCGTGCGCGACCTCCCACAGGAACCCGTCGGGGTCGGTGAAGTAGCCGGAGTAGCCGCCCCACTCGCGCCGCACGCCGTCGCGGACGGTCGGCGCCCCGGCCCGGCGCGCCTGCTCGAGGACGGCGTCCACGCCGGCAGGGGCCCCGACGTTGTGCGCGAGGGTCAGCGGCGCGGTGCCGCCGCGCACGACCGGCCCGATCTCCTCGGTGGCGTGCTCCTCGTCCCACATCGACAGCACGACGTGCTGGCCGACCTGGATCATCAGCACCTCGCCGGGGGCCTCGAGGAGCGGTTCCCAGCCCAGGCCGTCCACGTAGAACCGCCGGGTGGCGGCGAGGTCGGAGACGACGAGGGTCACGAGGCTCAGGCGTTGGTCCATCCGGACACCGTGCCACGGGCGGCCGACGCGCGCCTCGGCAGTCGCGTCAGGTGCACTGCGCGGTCGGCGGCACGTTGCTCACGGCCTGGGCGAGGTCGCCGATGAACGACGTCGAGTGGCTCTCGGTGACCGACGGCGGCACGACGACTTCGACGGCGGGCTCGCGGCCGTAGGTGGTGAACCGCCACGTGCCGTCCTTCCCGGCCTCGACGATCCAGTCGACGGCGCCCGCGGGCGACTCGACCCGCTGGCAGTCGGGCGACGGCCCGGGCGGGGTGACGCCGCAGCGCAGGGTCACGGCGGCCCCGGGCTCGCCCCAGGCGGCGGTGGCCTGGGCGTTGGTCTTCGCCTTGTCGAGGTCGCCCGCGAGCACGTCGGGCAGCGCGAGCATGACGGGCGCGCAGTCCGGGTTCGCGGCGTCCTCGGCGGGCGTCGCGCCGATCGTGGTGGCGCAGGCCGCCAGCGGGAGGACGAGGACGCCCAGCGCGGCGGTGCGGGCGGCGCGGGACGACATCAGGGCACGAGCACGTCGGAGCACACGGGGCACGGCGACCACGCTACCGGGCGGGACGTGCCCGACGACCGCCTACAGTCGTCCCCGTGACCGACGCCACCCGCGCCCTCGTGCGCGACCTGTCCGAGGAGGACCTGCTCGCGCGGATCTTCCCGCTGCTGCCCCTGGCGTCGGCGACCCTGCTCGGCCCGGGGGATGACGCGGCGGTGGTGGCGGCCCCGGACGCGCGGTTCGTCGTCACGACGGACGTGCTCGTCGAGGACCGGCACTTCCGCCGGCGCTGGTCGGGCGGGTACGACGTCGGGGCGCGGGCCGCGACGGCCAACCTCGCGGACGTCGCGGCGATGGGCGCGCGCCCGACCTCCGTGGTCGTGTCGCTCGTGGTCCCGGGGGACCTGCCGGTCGACTGGGTGACCGGGCTGGCCCGCGGCCTCGCTGACGTGTCCGCGCCGGTCGGCGCGGGCGTCGTGGGCGGGGACCTGTCGGGAGGCGAGACCGTGGTCGTGGCGGTCACCGCGCACGGCGACCTGGAGGGCCGTGCCCCCGTGACGCGCGCCGGCGCGCGGCCGGGCGACGTCCTGGCCTACGCGGGGCACCGTGGGCTCTCGGCGGCGGGCCTCGCGCTGCTCGACGCCGGCGCGGCGACCCCGGCGGACGCGACGACCGTCGACGACGCGGCGGGGGTCGGGGCCTGCGTGGCCGGCTACCTGCGCCCGCAGGCGCCGCTCGCCGCCGGCCCGGCGGCGGCCCGGGGCGGGGCCACCGCGATGCTCGACGTCTCCGACGGACCGCTGCGCGACGCGGGCCGGCTGGCTCGCGCGAGCGGTGTCGGCGTGGACGTCGAGGCGGGCGCGCTGGCGGGCGACGTCGAGCGGCTGCTGCCCGCCGCCCGGGCGCTGGGGCTCGGGCCGGAGGCCGCCCGGGACGCCGCGCTGGGGTGGGCTCTCACCGGGGGAGAGGACCATGGCCTGCTCGCCGCGTTCCCGCCCGGCGTCGCGCTGCCGGCGGGGTTCCGGCGGGTGGGGAGCGTGCGACCGGGGCCCGCCACCGTCACCGTCGACGGCACGGAGCCCGCCGCGCGCGGCGGCTGGGACCACTTCGGCGGCTGAGCCGCGGGCGACGACGCTCAGCCGCGGCGGTAGCGCACCTCGGTGACGGGGGTGTCGCCGATGTCGTCCATGCGCTCGACGCCGTCCGCCTGGAAGCCGTGGCGGCGGTAGAAGTGCCGTGCGCGCTCGTTCTGCGCGAGCACCCACAGCGACATCGGCGTGCCGTCGGGGACGTCGGACAGGACGGTGCGCATGAGGTCGCGGGCCACACCGCGGCCCCAGGACTCGGGGTCGAGGTAGATCGCGTAGAGCTCGAGGTCGCCGTCCTCGGCGTCCTCGTCGCGCGACGGTCCGTAGCTCGCGAAGCCCAGCAGGCGCCCGTCGCCCTCGGCGACGAGGGTCGTGCGGGTGCCCTCGTCGAGGATCTGCTGCCACTGGGCGGCGCGCTCGGCCGCGTCGAGGGAGTCGAGGTACTCGGCCGGCAGCACGCTGGCGTAGGCGCCCTTCCACGAGGTGAGGTGCACCTGGGCGATCCGCCCGGCGTCGGTCACGGCGGCGGGCCGGATCTCCACGTCGCTGTCGGTCTGCACGATCATCTGCTCAGAGTGCCACGCCGCCGCCGCTTCGGCCAAGGCCGTTTGGTGAATCCTTCACGAATTCTTTGCCGGTGTCCGCGGGCGACGAGCGCGCCGGGACGCGGGGGGTGTGCGAGGGGACGACGAGACGCCCGTCGGGAAGATCCCGACGGGCGTCTCGTGGAAGCGTCGATGCACCGGGCGTGCCCGGTGCGCAGGCTCAGGCCTGGCGCGTGACCTTGCCCGCCTTGAGGCAGGAGGTGCAGACGTTCACACGCTTGGGGGTGCCCGCGACCACGGCACGGACGCGCTGGATGTTCGGGTTCCAGCGGCGCTTCGTGCGGATGTGGGAGTGCGAGATGCTGTGCCCGAAGCCCGGGCCCTTGCCGCAGACGTCGCAGTTGGCAGCCACGGTCTCTCCTGAATCGTCGTGACACGACCCGCGCCAGGGCAGCAGGACGTGAAGCTTGGTGGTTGGGGGAGCCCGGAACAAGCCGGGCAACCACACGAGGATAGCCGATGTCGGGAGTGCCCCTCAACGTGGGGTCCCTCACCGCTACCGTGGGGGGCGTGCAGCAGCCCGAGCTCCTCGACGCCGCCGTCGTCCGTGCCTGGGTGAGCACCGCCGCCCGCGCCCTGGCGGAGGCCCGCGCCGAGATCGACCGCGTGAACGTCTTCCCGGTGGCCGACGGCGACACCGGCACCAACATGTACCTCACGATCCGCGACGCCGCGGCGGCCGTCCGCGTGGCGCCGGCCGACGCGGGTGGTGCGCGGCTCCTGCGGCTGGCCGCCCGGGCCGCGCTGCTCGGGGCCCGGGGGAACTCCGGGGTGATCCTCAGCGAGTGGCTCCGCGGCCTCACGGTCGCGGCCACGCGGGGCGACAGCCTCGCGATCGCGCTCGACACCGCGGCCCGGACCGCGCGCCGCGCCGTCGCGCACCCGGCACCGGGCACGATCCTCACGGCGGCGGAGTCCGCCGCGGCGGCGGCCCGGCACGCCGAGGCGGGAGGGATGGTCGGTCCCGCCGGGGCGGCCGCACGACTGTCCACGACCGACGCGGCGTGCCGCGGCGCGCGGGAGGCGGCGCTGCGCAGCGTGGGGGCGCTGGAGCCCCTGCGTGCGGCGGGCGTGCTCGACGCCGGCGCCTGCGGGCTGGTGCTCGTGCTGCTGTCGCTGGCGGCGGCGCAGCGGGCGGCCGCCGAGGGAGTGTCGGGGGCGTCCGGCAGCATCGGCCCCGTGCTGCTGGACATCGACCTGCGCGGCCATGTCGGTCATGCCGCTCCCGCGCCCGCCGCGGGGGGCGACGACGCGTCGTCGCCCGACCAGGGCGCGGCGTCCGGTGGCGTCCGTGACGCCGGCCGGCACGAGCACGAGCACGGCGGCGTCGCGACGGACGACGTCGAGCTCATGTTCGTGCTGGAACGGTCGGCGTCCGCTGCCGACTTCAGCCCCGGCGCGGTGGCCGACGCGCTGCGCGCCGACCTGGACGACGTCGGGAGCTCGGTCGTCGTCGTGGGCGGCGGCGCCGAGGACGGCGCGGGCGCGGGTGACGCCGACCGGTCGCTCTGGCAGGCCCACGTGCACACCGCGGACCTCGACGCCGCGCTCGGCGTGGCACGGCGCTGGGCGTCGCGGGGCGCCGTGTCGCGGGTGTCGGTGCGCCACCTCGCGGTCCCGCCCGACCGGTGGGCGGTGGTGGTCACGACGGCCGCGCCGGCGCTGGCCGCGGAGCTCGCGCGCGGCGGCGCCGTCGTGGTCCTGGACCTCGACGTCCCCCCGACCGCGGCGGACCTCGTCGCCGCGGCCGTCGGGGCGGGTGCCCCGCGGGTGCTGGTCCTCGCGCCCGAGGCGCTGCAGCCCGACCCCGCGGGCCCCGGGGCGGAGGCCGCGGACGAACCCGAGGCGGCACCCGAGATCGTGCGGGTCGTCGCGCCCGGGGACGTGCACCTCGTGGCGGGGATGTCCGCGCTGGCGGCGACGCTCGACGACCCCCGGGAGGAGGACGCGGGCGTCCCCGACGCCGTCGGCGCGGTGGTCGCCGGGCTGCGCGTCGGCGGCGGCCCGGCCGTCACGGTCGGCGCGGTCGTCAAGCGGCTCGTGGCGGGTTCCCCGACCGCGATCGTCACCCTGCTGCCGGACGACGACGTCCCCGACGCCACGGTCGAGGTGCTCGCGTCGAGGGCCGCGGCCGTGTCCGACGGCGCGGACGTCGTCGTCATGCGCACCGGCCGCCCCGGGGACCACGTGGCGATCGGCGTCGAGCCGCTCCACGCCGACGCGGCGGAGGGTCGCGCATGACCGGGCGCGAGGGCGAGGGGCTGACCAAGGTGCTGGGGGCCCGCAGCGCGGGCCCGCTCGCCAAGCTGGGGCTCGTCACCGTCGGGGACCTGCTGCGGCACTACCCGCGCCGGTACGGCGACCCCGGCACGCTCACGGACATGGACAGGCTGGTGCTCGGCGAGCACGTCACCGTGATGGCGCGGGTCGCGCGGGCGACGGTCCGGACCATGCGCTCGCGCGCGGGCGCGATGCTGTCGGCGGTCGTCACGGACGGCCGGCACGAGCTGGCGCTGACGTTCTTCGCCAAGCGTGCCGGCGCGTTGCGGCCGCACGAGGACAAGCTGCGACCGGGGCGCGTGGGGTTGTTCACGGGGGTGGTGAGCGAGTACCGCGGCACCCGCCAGCTCACCCACCCGGACTACGTCCTCGTGGGCGTCGACGCGGACGACGCCGAGGAGGCGATGTTCGAGGCGAGCCGCCCCATCCCCATCTACCCCGCGTCGTCGTCCGTGCCCTCCTGGCGCATCCAGCGGGCCGTGCGCACGGTCCTCGACCCGCTCACCGAGGCGGACGTCGAGGACCCGGTGCCCGACGAGGTCCGCGCCCTCCACGGGCTGCCGGGCCGGCTCGACGCCCTGCGCGCGATCCACCACCCCGTCGACCAGCGCGCGTGGCAGCAGGCGCGCCACCGCTTCCGCTTCGAGGAGGCCTTCGTGCTGCAGGCGGCGCTCGCGCAGCGCCGGGCGCACGCCGCCGAACAGGAGGCCACCGCCCGTCCCCTCCGCGGCCCGGGGGAGCCGAGCCTGCTCGCCGACTTCGACGCGGGCCTGCCCTTCACGCTGACGGAGGGGCAGGCCTCGGTGGGCGAGGACCTGGCACACGAGCTCTCGCAGGCACGCCCCATGCAGCGGCTGCTGCAGGGCGAGGTGGGGTCCGGCAAGACGGTCGTGGCGCTGCGGGCGATGCTGCAGGTGGTCGACGCCGGCGGGCAGGCCGCGCTGCTGGCGCCCACGGAGGTGCTCGCGGCGCAGCACGCCCGCACGCTGCGGTCGCTGCTCGGGCCGCTGGCCGAGGGCGGACTGCTGGGCGGGGCCGCGCACGGTACCCGGGTGGCGCTGCTCACCGGCTCGCTCGGCGCGGCCGCGCGCAAGGAGGCGCTGCTGCAGGCGGCCAGCGGCGAGGCGGGGATCGTCGTGGGCACGCACGCCCTGCTGGGCGACCAGGTGCAGTTCGCGGACCTGGGCCTCGTCGTCGTCGACGAGCAGCACCGGTTCGGCGTCGAGCAGCGGGACGCGCTGCGCGCGAAGGGGCGGGTGGCTCCGCACGTGCTCGTCATGACGGCCACGCCCATCCCCCGGACGGTCGCGATGACGGTGTTCGGCGACCTCGAGACGTCGTCGCTCACGCAGGTGCCGGCCGGCCGGGCCGGCATCACGTCGCACGTGGTCCCCGCCGGCAACCCGCGGTGGATGGAGCGCACCTGGTCGCGCGTGCGCGAGGAGGTCGACAAGGGTCACCGCGCCTACGTCGTGTGCCCGCGGATCCACCCTGACGACGACCTGCCCGCCGGGGGCGGGGCCGCGGCGAAGGACTTCGACGACGTCCCGGACCTGCTCGAGCTCGTGGACGGCGACGGCGCGGGGGACGAGCGCCCGCCCCTGCGCGCCGTGCTCGAGGTGGCGGACATGCTGCGCGAGACGCCGGCGCTCGCGGGGCTCGACGTCGGCGTGCTGCACGGTCAGATGGCGCCCGCGGACAAGGAGTCCGCGATGGCGCGGTTCGCGGCCGGCGAGCTGCAGGTGCTGGTCTCCACCACCGTGATCGAGGTGGGCGTGGACGTACCCGAGGCCACGGTGATGGTCGTCTTCGACGCCGACCGGTTCGGGCTGTCCCAGCTGCACCAGCTGCGCGGCCGCGTCGGGCGCGGCGCGGCACCCGGGCTGTGCCTCCTGGTCTCGACGGCGCAGCCCGGCACGCCCGCCGCGACCCGGGTCGAGGCGCTCGCAGAGACGACCGACGGCTTCCGGCTCGCGACCCTGGACCTCGAGCTGCGCTCCGAGGGCGACGTGCTCGGGGCCGCCCAGTCCGGCCGGTCCAGCTCGCTGCGGCTGCTGCGCGTCGTGCAGGACGCCGACCTCATCGCCGACGCGCGGCGCGAGGCCACCGCCGTCGTCGACGCGGACCTCGAGCTCGGCTCCCACCCGGAGCTGCGCGCGGCGATCGCCGCCCAGCTGGACGACGAGCAGGAGGAGTTCCTCGAGAGGGCGTGACCCGTCGACTGGTTAGGCTCGGCGCCATGACGAGGATCGTGGCCGGCCGGTTCGGCGGGCGCTCGCTGCAGGTGCCGCCGAAGGGCACGCGACCCACCAGCGACCGGGTCCGCGAGGCGATCTTCTCCCGGCTGGACCACCTCGACGTGCTGGACGGCGCGCGGGTGCTCGACCTGTACGCGGGCTCCGGCGCGCTCGGCCTCGAGGCCGCGAGCCGCGGCGCCGCCGCGGTCGTGCTGGTGGACGCGAACCGGCGGGCGGCGGACGTCGCCCGCCGCAACGTGGCGACCCTGGGCCTGCAGCGCGAGGTGCGCGTCGTCGCCGACTCCGCGGAGCGGTTCGCGGCGGGTGCCTCACCGTCCGCCGGGACGGCCGGGGCGTCCGGGTACGACGTCGTCTTCCTCGACCCGCCCTACGACCTGGCCGAGGACGCGCTCGCGACGGTCCTGGCACATCTGGCCGCGCCCGGGGTGCTGGCCGCGGGCGCCGTCGTCGTGGTGGAGCGGTCCACCCGCAGCCCCGAGCCGGTCTGGCCCGCGGGCATGGAGGCGTTCGCCCGCAAGGACTACGGCGAGACGGCGGTGCACTACGCCGAGCCTGCCGACCCCGCCGGGGCCGCCGCGCCGGACGCCCCGGGGGCCGGCGGGGCGTAGCGCTCCGCCCCCTCGAGGACGGCGACGGGTACGGCGGCCAGCGCCTCGGCGTGGGCCGGGTCGACGAGCGCCACGGACTCCCCGGCCGCCGCGTCGAGCAGCCGCCGGACCGCGGGGTCGCCGGGCACGGTGCCCTCGCACTCCCGGAGGTGCTCGAGGAGGAAGCCGCGCACGGCGGCGGCCGGCACCGAGCCCGCGCCCGGCTCCGTCCCGAGCGCCACCAGCAGCATCGCGGGGACCCGCGGCGACCCCGGGCCCCCGATGCCCGGCTGGAAGTAGGGCAGGGCGAGCGCACGCGCCCCGTGCCGCGCGTAGAAGCGCAGGCGGGCCGCCGGGTCGCCATGGGTCGGGTGGACGGGGTGGTGGCCGGGGTGCTCGACCTCCGCCAGCACGATCACCGGGTGCAGCTCCTCGCGCCACCCGGCGAGCGACCGGTCCAGCAGCCGACCGCCGACCCCGCCGCCACGGTGCCCGGGCGCCAGCGCGAGGTAGTCCACGAGCAGCACCTGCGTGGCCCGCGACCACGAGGCCACGATCCCGGCGACCACCCGCCCGTCCCGCTCCACGCCGTAGGCCGTGAGCTCGCCGGAGGCGAGGCCGGCCCGCAGGTCGTCGGGCGACGTGAGCTCGTCGGGCGGGAAGGACGGCGCCAGGACGTCCCGCCACAGCGAGTCGACCTGGGCGGCACCGGTCAGGGGCACCACGGTCGGCTCCGCGGGCGACGGGTGGGGCGTGGCGTCGTCGGTCATGCCCCCAGGGTGTCCCCGTCGCGGGGTGACGGCACCCCGACCGGGCTCCCGGGGATCGCGACACCGCTGTACTAGCGTGACGGCGTGAGCATCGCCGTCTGCCCCGGGTCGTTCGACCCGATCACGCTCGGCCACCTCGACATCGTGCGGCGCACGCGCCGGATGTTCGACGTCGTGGTGGTCGGGGTGGCCCGCAACGCCGCCAAGAACGCGCTGCTCGGCCCCGAGGAGCGGGTGGAGCTGGCCCGGGCGGCGCTCGCGGCCGACCCGGAGACCGCCGACGTGCGGGTCGAGGTGGTGCCCGGGCTGCTGGTGGACTTCTGCCGGGAGCGCGGGGCGGTCGCGGTGGTCAAGGGCCTGCGCGGCGGCGCGGACTTCGACTCCGAGCTGCCGATGGCCCTCATGAACCGACACCTGACCGGGATCGAGACCGTCTTCGTGCCGGGGGAGCAGCGGTACGCGCACGTCGCGTCGTCGCTGGTCAAGGACGTGGCCCGGTACGGGGGACCGATCGACGACCTGGTGCCGGACGGCGTCGCGGACGCGGTGCGAGCCGCCCTCCGCAGATGACGCAGGGCTGATGAGCTGGACCGAGCAGCAGGGCAAGGAGCAGGGGATGAGCGAGACGACCGAGACCACGACCGGGACCGGCCAGGGGGACAACCCGGCCGGCGGGCTGCTGGACATCTTGGAGGACCTGGCCGCGCTGGTCGAGAACGCGCGCTCCGTGCCGCTGTCGACCAACGTGAAGGTGGACCGCGACCAGGCGCTCGCGCTCGTGGACGAGCTGCGCGACGCGCTGCCCACGCAGGTGGCCCGCGCCGACGAGGTGCTCGCGGCCGCCCGCGACACCCTGGACGACGCGCACCGCCAGGCGGAGGAGATCGTGGCCGCCGCCCGCGCCCGCGCGATCGAGCTGGTGCAGTCCGAGCAGGTCGTCGTGCAGGCGCAGTCGCGGGCTGCGGAGGTGGTCGCGGAGGCGGAGACGCGCGCGGCGGCGCTGCGCACCGACGCCGACTCGTACTGCGACGGGCGCCTGGCGGACTTCCAGCAGGACCTCGAGGCCCTGACGAACCAGGTGCGGGCCGGTCGGGAGAAGCTGGCCGAGCGCCTCGAGCAGGGGGCGCCACGGGTGCGGTGGGACGCCGTCGCCGACCCGCGCTGGCCGCAGGAGCGGCGCTCCTGACCTGCGCCGTCGGTCGTCGCCAGGCGTGAGAGGCGCGTCACTCCCGGGCGTGCTGCGCCGCGGCGCCAGGATGGCCTAGACTAGGTCGCTGGCCCGAGTCCGGGCCCCACCCCCTTCCCGCCCGTCGGGTCCACCCCTGTTCATCGGAGCCTGCCATCGCCACCGCGAAGCCCTCGCCGCTCGTGCTCGACACGCACGAGCTGTCTCGGCGACCCGGTTCGATGGAGGAGGTCGCGCGCGTCGTGCCCGCCCCCGCGGACATGGGGACCGCCGTCATCGGCGTGCCCGAGGGCGACGACCTCACCCTGGGCCTCCGCCTGGAGTCGGTCATGGAGGGGGTGCTGGTGTCCGGCGTCGTGCGCGGCACGGCGGTGGGGGAGTGCGTGCGCTGCCTCGACCCGGTCTCCCAGCAGGTGACGGTGCGCGTGCAGGAGCTCTTCGCCTACCCCGAGAGGGCGCAGGCGGCGGAGGAGTCCGGGGACGAGGACGCCGAGGACGAGCCGGTCCTGGTCGACGACCAGGCCGACATCGAGCCGGCGGTTCGGGATTCCCTCGTGACTGCACTACCATTTCAACCGCTGTGCCGTCCGGACTGCCCCGGCCTGTGCTCCGTCTGCGGGGCGCGGCTGGCGGACGACCCGGACCACCATCACGACCTCGTCGACCCCCGGTGGTCGGCGCTGCAGACCATGCTCGAGGATTCGAGCGTGTCCGACGAGACGAAAGAGAGCTAGCCGTGGCTGTTCCGAAGCGCAAGATGTCGCGCAGCAACACCCGTGCGCGCCGTTCGCAGTGGAAGACCACCGCGGCGGTTCTCACGACGTGCCCGAGCTGCAAGGGGCAGAAGCTGTCCCACGCCGCGTGCCCCACCTGCGGTGCCTACAAGGGCCGCCAGTACGCCGAGGCGCTGCGCACCGAGCACGCGGGCTGACATGCCTGCATCCGGCAACCGGCCCCGGCCGGAGCCGACCGCTCTTCTCGAGAAGCTCGGGGTCCACCTGGATCCCGAGCTTCTCGTGCTTGCCCTGACGCACCGGTCGTTCGCGCACGAGGCCGGGGGCATCCCGACCAACGAGCGGCTCGAGTTCCTGGGCGACACCGTGCTGGGGCTGGTCGTGACCGAGGCGCTCTACCGGCGTCACCCCGACCAGTCCGAGGGCGAGCTGGCGAAGATGCGCGCGGCGACGGTGTCGCAGCGTGCGCTCGCGGCGATCGCCCGCCGCCTCGACCTCGGCGGCTACGTGCTGCTCGGCAAGGGCGAGCTCCGCACCCGCGGGTTCGACAAGGACTCGATCCTGTCCGACACCGTGGAGGCGCTGATCGGCGCCACCTACCTGTCGCACGGCCTGGAGCCGGCGCGCGAGCTGGTGCACCGCCTCGTGGACACGACGCTGGACGCCGCCGCCGGGCTCGGCGCGGGGCTCGACTGGAAGACGTCGCTGCAGGAGGCGGCCGCCGTGCGCGGCTTCGGCGCCCCCGTGTACGAGGTCACCGGCGAGGGCCCCGAGCACGCGCGCGTCTTCCACGCCCAGGTGACCGCCGGCCCGGTGCTGGGCCTCGGTACCGGTTCCGCGAAGAAGCACGCCGAGCAGGCCGCCGCCGAGGAGGCGTACCGCGCCCTGCAGCAGGTCCCCGTGCCGGGCGTCGAGCCGGCGTCGGGCGTGACGGGCGACGCCGCCGGTGCCTGAGCTCCCCGAGGTCGAGACCGTCCGCGACGGCCTCGACCGGTTCGTCGTGGGCGCCGTCGTGCGCGACGTCGAGGTGTTCCGCGACTACTCCGTGCGGCGGCACGACGGCGGCCCCGCGGGGTTCGCCGACCAGCTGCGCGGCCGGCGCCTGGCCGCCGCGGTGCGGCGCGGCAAGTTCCTCTGGCTGCCCCTCGAGAGCGACGCGCCGGGGACCGCCGACGCCGCCCCCGCGGCCGCGTTGCTCGCGCACCTCGGTATGTCCGGGCAGCTGCTCGTGCGCGACCCCGCCGTCGCGGGCGACTGGGCGCACCCGCACCTGCGTGCCCGCCTCCACCTGACCGGTGCCCCGAGCGGCGCGGAGTACCTCGACTTCGTCGACCAGCGCACGTTCGGTCACCTGTCCGTCGTGGACCTGGAGCCGACGTCCGACGGCGCCCCCGGCGGCCTCGGCAGCGACCTGCCGGCCGTGCCGGAGCCGGTGGCGCACATCGGCCGGGACCCTCTCGACCCCGCGTTCGACGCCGACGCGGTGGTCGCCGCGATCCGGCGGCGGCGCACGGGGATCAAGCGGGCGCTGCTCGATCAGACGCTGCTGTCCGGCGTGGGCAACATCTACGCCGACGAGGCCTTGTGGCGCGCCCGCCTGCACTTCGCTCGCGCGACCGACCGGCTGCGGCCGGTGGAGGTGCGCCGCGCGCTCGACGCCGCCGCCGAGGTCATGGCCGAGTCCCTGGCACAGGGCGGGACGAGCTTCGACGCGCTCTACGTGAACGTCAACGGCGAGTCCGGCTACTTTGCGCGCGGCCTCGCCGCCTACGGCCGCGAGGGCGAGCCCTGCCCGCGCTGCGGGGCCCCGATCCGGCGGGACGCGTTCATGAACCGCTCGTCGTACACCTGCCCGGTCTGCCAGCCGCGGCCGCGCAACGGCCGCTGGTGACGCGCTCCTGACGCCGCCGGTTCACCGGCCCAGGGCCCAGGCGGCCAGGTCGTCGACCGCACGCCGGTCGAGCGCGCCGGCCCCCGCGTTGCGCATGGCGTACTCGCCGAGCAGGGCGCGGTAGAGGATCGCGGCGCGCCGCGGGGCGTCCGGGGCGCCGGCTCCGATGAGGAGGCGTTCCAGGTAGGCGGTCCGTGCCCCGTCGACGGCGTGCACCGCGTCGCGGGCGCGGGTGTCGTGGGCGGCCCAGGCGCGGACGGCGCCGTCGAACCGGCCGTCGAGGACCGCGCCGGGCCCGCCGCCCGCGTGCTCGAAGGCCAGGCGCAGGAGCCCGAGCAGCCGGTCGGCCGGGTCGTCGGAGGCCTCCTCCACCCGGGTGATCACGCCGGCGGTGCCGACGGTGCGCCAGTGCTCGAGCAGGGCGTCGAGCAGGGCGGCCCGGTCGGCGAAGTGCCAGTAGAAGCTGCCCTTGGAGACGCCGAGCTCGCGCGCGAGGGGCTCGACGCGGACGGCGTCGACGCCGTCCGCTGCGAGCCTCCCGGCGGCGGCGCGGACCCAGTCGGCGGCGGAGAGCGAACCCATCCGTTGACCATACGCCACCGTACGGTTACCGTGACCGTACGCCACCGTATGGAGGATCCGATGTCGATCGCCGCCGCCGTCCTGCTCGCCGTCGTCGCCACGCTGCACGCCGTGCTCGGGGAGCACGTGATCGTCCGCCCGCTCCTCGCCTCGCCCGGCTGGCGCACCCGGCTCGCGCATCCCTGGGACGGCCGGCTGATCCGCGCCGTCTGGCACGCGCTGTCGCTCGCCTGGTACGCGCTCGCCGCGATGCTGCTCGGCTGGTCCGTGCCGGTCACCGTCGGCGTGCTGTGCCTGGCCACCGGAACCCTGATCTTCGCCTCCGTGCCCGGCCACCTCGCCTGGCCGATCTTCGCCGCGGCGGGACTGCTCGCCCTCGGGGCCGGCGGGGCGATCCCCGAGGCAGCGTTGTGGGCGGGAGCCGGGGCCGCCGTCCTCGCCGCGCTCGTCGCCGCCGGCTTCCACGCCGCCTGGGCGTCGGGCGCGACGGCCGGGGCGGGCCGGGTGCTGCCGCAGCGCCGCGGCACCCGCGAGCCCGTGGTCCGGCCGGGGCCGGTCGCGGCGCTGGCCGTCGTCGTGGCGCTCGTCTCCTACGCGGCGGTGATCGTCGCCCTCGCCGTCGGTGCCGACGGGGGCTGGTGGCGTGGGCTCGGCGTCGCGGCCCTGGTCGTCCTGCTGGCCCGCGTCGTGGGGGACGGGCGCTACGTGGGTGTCTCGAAGCGGGTGCGGGGCACCCGGTTCGCCCGGGCCGACGACCGGTGGTGGACGCCGGCCGTCGGGCTGCTGGCCGCCGGCGCCGCGGCGGGGCTGGCGCTGGGCGCCTGATCCCCGGCGGATCGGTGGGGCGTCAGCGCGCGACGACGTTGCGCAGCCCGGCGGCGCCGTCGGCCTGCCAGGCCCGTACCTGCTCGGCGACGAAGCCGGCCGCGCCCTGCGGCCGCCCGCCCGCGACGTGCGGCGTGAGGATGAGGTGCGGGGCGTCCCACAGCGGCGAGTCCTCGGGCAGCGGCTCGGTCTCGGTGACGTCGAGCGCGGCGCCGGCGATCGTGCCGTCGCGGAGGGCTGCGACCAGCGCTTCCTCGTCGACGGTGGCCCCGCGGCCGGCGTTGACGAACCGCGCGTGCGCGGGCAGCAGGCCGAGCACGCGGGCGCCCGCCGCGTGGTGCGTCGCCTCGGTCGCGGGGAGCAGCGAGACGAGCACGTCGGTCGTGGGCGCGACCTCGTCGATCGACGCCACCACGGGGAAGCCGTACCGCTCGCCCGCCGACGACGCGACGCCGGTCACGCGCGCGCCGAGCGCCGCCAGCAGCGGGGCGAGGACGGCGGCGATGGAGCCGAAGCCCCAGATCGTGACCCGGGCGCCGTGCAGCGTGAACTGCGACTCGTGGTTCGCCTGCTCCTTGCCGAGGTCTCGGTCCCAGCGGCGCTCGTGCTGGGCCTCGAGCGTGCGGTCGAGGCGCCGCACGGAGGCGAGGACGAGCGCGAGGGTGTGCTCGGCGACGGTCGCGTCGTGCAGGGAACGCCCCGAGGAGATGACGACGTCGGGCGCGAAACCGGCGGCGAGCGCCTGGTCGGGGCCGGCGTTGAGGGTCTGCACCCAGCGCAGGTGCGGCATCCGGCGCGCGGCGTCCTCCATGACCCGCTGCGGGCTGGACCAGGTGACCAGGGCGTCGGCGTCGGTGTGCTCCTCCGGCACCGGGTCGCGCATCACGTAGCGCGCCACCTCCACGCCGGGGACGTCGATCGTCAGGTCGAAGGGCACGTTGCCGGGCACGAGGAGCTTCACGCCTCGCGACGTTAGCAGCCCGCCGGCGGGTGGTTCGGTGCCGTTCGCCGTGCGCCCCGTGACCTGCGCTCATATCGTGCGAGAGGCCGGCGTCCGCCGGATGGGCAGAGTGTCGAGGAGGTCGGCATGACGACGTCGGGGACGGGGACGGCGCCGCCGAACCGCGAGCAGGTGCGGCAGGCGATGACGGCGCGCACGCCGCGCAACTACGTCACGTGGATCACGCTCGCGTTCATGATCACGTCGTCCGTGGCGAGCCTCCGGGCCGCGCCGACGATGGCGGTCTACGGGCTCGCGGCCGTGTTCCTGTACGTGGTGCCGGCGCTGGTCTTCCTGCTGCCGACGTCGCTCGTCTCGGCGGAGCTGGCGTCCGGCTGGTCGGGGGGCGTGTACCGGTGGGTGGCGGAGGGCCTGTCCAAGCCGCTCGGCTTCCTGGCCGTGTGGTGCCAGTTCGCGATGACGATCTTCTACTACCCGAGCCTGCTGGGGTACGTGGCCAGCACGTTCGCCTACGTCATCAACCCGGCCCTGGCGTCCAACGGCGTGTACGTGGCCATCGTCATCGTCGTCATCTACTGGGCCGGCGTGTGGGTGTCGTCGCAGGGCACGAAGACGGTGGCGGGCCTGTCCAGCGCCGGGCTGATCATCGGCACGCTGATCCCGGCGGCGATCCTCGTCGTCCTGGGCATCGTGTTCCTCGGGCAGGGCAACCAGTCGGCGGCCCCGATGGACGCGTCCCACCTGCTGCCGCAGTGGACGGGCATCGCCTCCCTCGTGCTCATCGTCAACAACTTCCTGTCGTACGCCGGCATGGAGATGAACTCCGTGCACGTGAACACGCTGCGCAACCCGGGCAAGGAGTTCCCGCGCGCGATGTTCCTGGCGATCGGGCTGGTGCTGGTGATCTTCATCCTCCCGGCGGTCGCGATCAGCTGGGTGATCCCGGCCGACCAGCTCTCCCTCACCGCGGGCGTCATGCAGGCGTTCGACGCGTTCTTCGCCAACTTCGGGGTGTCGTGGCTGACGCCGATCCTCGGCCTCATGCTCATCGCGGCGTCGATCGGCGGCATGCTCACCTGGCTCGCCGGGCCGTCGAAGGGCCTGCTGACGGTGGCGCGCGAGGAGGGCTACATGCCGCCCTTCCTGCAGCGGCTCAACAAGAACGGCGTGCAGCAGAACATCCTCGTCGCCCAGGGCGTGTTCACCACGGTCATCGCGCTGCTGTACGCGTTCATCCCCGACGTCTCCAGCGCGTACTGGATCCTGTCGGTCATCACCACGCAGGTGTACCTGATCATGTACCTGCTGCTGTTCGTCGCCGCGATGCGGCTGCGCCGCACGGCGCCCGACCACCCGCGCGGCTATCGCGCCCCCGCGCTCGGGGTCCTGTGCGTGGTGGGGTTCCTCGCCTCGGTGGCCGCGATGATCATCGGGTTCGTGCCGCCCGCGCAGTTCTCCAGCGGTTCCGTGTGGACCTACATCCTCATCGTCGGCGGCGGGCTCGGCATCATCGGCCTGCTCATCCCGTGGCTCTTCCTCCGGCTGCGGAAGCCGTCGTGGCGGCAGCCCGCGCCCGAGGTGGCCGCGACCGACGAGCCGGAGGCGTGAGATGACCACCACGACGCCGTCGCACGAGGCCGGGCGCGGGACCGGCGGTCAGCGACGCTGGATCACCTACACGGCGGCCGCGGTCCTGCTGATCCTGCTCGGCGCGATCATGATGATCCAGTTCGCCGGCCACCAGGACCGGCAGGACGAGCGCGAGGCGGAGCAGAAGGCCGCGACCCTGCACGCCGCGTTCGCCGACATCGGCATCACGGCCTTCTCGGAGGAGACCATCGCCCGGGTGCTCGGGTCCGACGGCGGCGGGTTCTGCACCGATCCCGCCGCGCTCGTGGACGCCACGGCGAACCTGGGCTCGGCGAACGGCGCCGCCGGCCCGGGCCTGCGGCCCTCCGTGCTCGACGAGCGCCGCCTCGAGGGCGACCGCCTCGTGATCGAGACCTACTGCCCCGACCAGCTCGACGAGTTCGACGCCTACGTCGACTCGCTGAACCTGGACGACACCACCACCCAGCCCGCCGGCGAGCCCACCAGCGATCCCAGCACCGATGCCAGCACCGATGCCAGCACCGAGGAGACCTCATGACCGCCACCGACGTCGAGGCCGTGCGCGCCGCCGTCGCGCCGCTGCTGCCGCGGGCGCTCGACGACCTGCGCACCCTGGTCGCCATCCCGTCCGTCGCGGACGAGCGGCTCTTCCCGCGCGAGGAGTGCGAGCGCGCGGCCCGGTGGGTGGTCGACGCGTTCCGCGCCGAGGGCATCCACGACGCGCGTCGCGAGCGCACCCCCGACGGCTCGGACGTCGTCGTCGGGTACCGGCCCGGCCCGCCCGGCGCCCCGACCGTGCTGCTGTACGCCCACTACGACGTGCAGCCGCCTCTCGACGACGCCGCCTGGACCACGCCGCCGTTCGAGCTCACGGAGCGTGACGGCCGGCTCTACGGGCGCGGCGCGGCGGACTGCAAGGGCAACATCGTCACGCACCTCACGGCGCTGCGGGCGCTGCGGTCGCTGGTGGGCGACGACCTGCCGGTGGGCGTGCGCATCGTGATCGAAGGCTCGGAGGAGCAGGGCACCGGCGGCCTCGACGGCTGGGTGGAGGCGAACCCGGGCGCCCTGGCCGCCGACGCGATGCTCATCCAGGACACCGGCAACGCGACGCTCGGCCTGCCCACGCTCACCGTGTCGCTGCGCGGCGCGACGAGCGTCGTCGTGCGCGTGGAGGCGCTCGAGGGCGAGATCCACTCGGGCATGTTCGGCGGCGCCGCGCCCGACGCCCTCGCGGCGCTGGTCGCGCTCCTGGCCTCGCTGCGCGACGCCGAGGGGAACACGACGATCGACGGCGTGGAGGCCTCGGGGGGGTGGCCGGGCGTCGGGTACGACGCCGACCAGTTCCGTGCCGACGCGGGCGCGCTGCCGGGCACGCGGCTGCTCGGCGACGGCGCCGTGGCCGACATGCTGTGGGCCCGCCCGGTCGTGACGATCCTCGGCATCGACGCGCCGTCCGTCGTCGGGTCGGCCGCGGCGATCCAGCCGCGCGCCGCGGCCCGCCTCAACCTGCGCGTGCCGCCCGGCGCGGACGCCCGCGATCTGCAGGACAAGCTCGTCGCGCACCTCGAGGCGCACGCGCCGTGGGGCGTGCGCGTCACCGTGGAGAGGGACACGCCGGGCCAGCCGTTCGCCGCCCGCACCGAGGGGCACGTCTTCGAGACCCTCTCCACGGCGCTCGCGGACGCCTACGGCCGCGCCACCGTGACCGCCGGGCAGGGCGGGTCCATCCCGTTGTGCAACATCCTCGCGGGCCAGTACCCCGACGCGGCGATCGTGCTGCTCGGCGTCGAGGAGCCGGCCTGCCTCATCCACGCGCCGAACGAGAGCGTCCACCCGAGCGAGATCGAGAACCTGGCGGTGGGGGAGGCGCTGTTCCTGGCCCGCCTCGGCGCATGACGGCGGAGCACCGCCCGGCGGCCGCCCGCTACGACGCCGTCGTGGTGGGCGGCGGGCACAACGGGCTCACGGCGGCCGCGTACCTGGCGCGGGCGGGGCGCAGCGTGCTGGTGCTCGAACGCCTCGACCACGTGGGCGGCGCGGCGGTGTCGGCGCGGGTGTTCCCGGGCGTGGACGCGCGGCTGTCGCGCTACTCCTACCTCGTGTCGCTCCTGCCGCGCCGGATCGTCGAGGAGCTGGCTCTCCCGGTGACCCTCCGGCGCCGCCGGTACTCGTCGTACACGCCCGTGGGGGACGCCGGCCTGCTCGTCGACACCGGGGACGACGCCGCCACGCGGGGCTCGTTCGCGGCCGTCGGCGCGGCGGACGACCACGCGGCGTGGCAGCGCTGGTACGCCGCCACCGGCCGCCTGGCGAGCCGGCTCTTCCCGACGCTCACCGAGCCGCTGCCGTCGCGGGCCGAGGCCCGCGCCCTCGTGGACGACGCCGCGACCTGGCGCGACCTCGTCGAGCGGCCGCTGGGGGAGGCGTTGCGCGAGCGGTTCGCCTCCGACGTCGTGCGGGGCGTCGTCGCCACCGACGGGCTGATCGGCACGTTCGCCGACCTCGACGAGGGCTCGCTGGCGCAGAACCGCTGCTACGTCTACCACGTGATCGGCGGCGGGACCGGGGACTGGGACGTGCCGGTGGGCGGCATGGGCGCCGTGTCCGGGGCGCTGCGGGACGCGGCCGTCGCCGCCGGCGCCACCGTCATGACGCGGGCCGTGGTGTCCGCCGTCGACCCCGGCAGCGGCGGCGAGGCGCGGGTCGCGTGGACCGACGAGGACGGTCGTGACCACGAGGTCGCGGCGGGCACGGCGCTGTGCGGCGCGGCGCCCGCCACCCTCGATCGCCTGCTGGCCGCGGCCGGCGCGGCGCCGTCGGGCCGCGCCACGTCCGCGCCGCCCGAGGGCGCCCAGCTCAAGGTGAACCTCCTGCTGCGCCGCCTGCCCCGGCTCCGCGACGGCGTCGACCCGGCCGCCGCGTTCGGGGGCACCTTCCACGTCAACGAGTCGGCCGCGCAGCTCCGGGCCGCGCACGCGCAGGCGGCGTCGGGGCAGATCCCCGACCTGCCGCCGTGCGAGACGTACTGCCACTCCCTGACGGACCCGTCGATCCTCGGGCCGGACCTGCGCGCGTCGGGCGCCCACACGCTCACCCTGTTCGGCCTGCACATGCCCGCGCGGCTGTTCCGAGGCGACGCCGCCACGCACGACGCCACCCGGGAGCGGGCGCTCGCGGCCACGCTCGCGTCGCTGGACGCGGTCCTTGCCGAGCCGATCGGGGACGTGCTGCTGCGCGACGCCGAGGGGCGTCCCTGCCTCGAGGCCCGCAGCCCCGTGGACCTGGAGGGGGACGTCGGCCTGCCGGGCGGTCACATCTTCCACCGCGACCTGTCGTGGCCGTGGGCGCCGGACGACGAGGCCGGCCTCGACCGCCCGGGCTCCTGGGGCGTGGAGACCGCGCACCCGCGCGTGCTGCTGGCCGGCGCGGGCGCGCGGCGCGGCGGGGGAGTGAGCGGCATTCCCGGCCGCGCCGCGGCGATGGCGGTGCTCGGCGCCTCCGGTCAGGGCGGCTAGCGGATCTCGACCCGCAGCAGCCGCCGCATGCCGACGGCGAGCGGCAGCCCGATCCACACGAGCCCCGCCGTCCCGAGCTGGGCCCACTGCTCGTCGGTGACCGCCGGCGCGCCGAGCACGCTCATCGCCAGGCTCAGGTCGAGCCAGGAGCCGTGCTCGGCCCACCACGGGGCGAGGCCGGCGATCATGCCGGACAGGGACGGCAGGATCAGGACGAACCCGAGGTAGGCCACCAGGGCCGGCGCGGACGCCCGGATCAGCACGGCGAACCCGAAGCCCACGGCGAGGGCCACGACGTCGAGCAGCGCTGCCCGCGACGCCTGTTCGAGCGTCAGGTCCCAGGCGGGGTCGATACCGCGGAACGCGGAGGCGGCGAAGGTGCCCAGGGCCGCGGCGGCGAGCTGCACGACGCCGGCGGCCAGCGCCACCGCGACGGTCGCGACCCCCTTCGCGAGGACGACCCGGCCGCGGCGGGGCACCAGCGCGAAGGTCGTCAGGGCGCTGCGCTGGTTCCACTCGCTGGTGACGGCCAGGACGGCCACCATCGGCAGCACGAGCTGCATCGGGAACCCGATCATGGACGTGAACGAGGCGAAGCCGACCTCGTCGTCGCGCCCCCACACCGCCACGGCACCGACCACGGCACCGGCGATGAGCGCGATGGAGACCAGCAGCCACGCGCCGGCGCGGGTGTCGAGCATCTTGCGCACCTCGACGTCGACAAGGCGGGTCATCGGCACGGGCGCGGGCCTGCGGTTCCCGGCCAGGGCCGGGGCGGGGCGCTCGGAGGCGGTGGTGTCGACGGCGGTCATGCGGCGGCTCCGTTCGTGGTGACGGTCGATGCGGGGTCGCGCTGGTCGGCGGCAGTGAGCTCGAGGAACATCTCCTCCAGGCCGGCGCCGTCGGCGGTCCGCAGCTCCGTCACGGCGAGGCCGGCGCCGAAGGCGACGCGCCCCGCGGCCGCCAGGTCGGCGTCGGTCGCGACCGCCCCGTCGGCGGTGGGTGTGACCTGGAACCCCGCCGCCGAGAGTGCTGCGCCGAGCGCCGCGGCGTCGTCGGACCGCACGAGGGTGCCGACCCCCGCGAGCAGGTCGCGGGTAGGCCCGGAGGCGACGATGCGGCCCCGGCCGATCATGACGATGTCGTCGGCGATCATCTCGATCTCGGCGAGCAGGTGGCTGGAGAGCAGCACCGTGCCGCCGTCGTCGGCGAAGCCGCGCAGGAGGTCGCGCATCCAGCGGATCCCGGCCGGGTCGAGCCCGTTCGCGGGCTCGTCGAGCACGAGCACCCGCGGGTCGCCCAGGAGGGCGGTGGCGATCCCGAGGCGCTGGCGCATCCCGAGCGAGTAGTCGCGGACCCGGCGCCGGCTCTCGGTGCCGGTGAGGCCCACGAGGTCGAGCATGGCGTCCACCCGGGCTGCGGGCAGACCCATCGTGCGCCGGGCGAGGTCGAGGGTCTCGCGGCCCGTCCGGCCGCCGTGCTGCGCCGACGCGTCCAGCAGCACCCCGACCTCGAGCCCCGGGTTCGGTAGGTCGCCGTACCGGCGGCCGAGCACGCGCGCGCTGCCCGACGTCGGCTCGGCGAGGCCGACCAGGATGCGCAGCGTCGTGGACTTGCCGGCGCCGTTGGGCCCCAGGAAGCCCGTCACCCGCCCGGGGGCGGCCGTGAACGACGCGTCGTCGACGGCCGCGAAGCCGCCGTACCGCTTGGTGAGGGACTCGATGGTGATCACCATCGGACGCTAGCCGCGCTCCGCGGCCCGGGGCGTCATCCCTGGGGTGGACGGCGACGGGCCGGGTCAGCCGACGGGAGGACCCGCGAGCGCCCCCTCCTGGCTCACGGCCCAGGCATAGCCCGCGTCCTCGCACAGCAGCGTGTCGTGCGGGCCGCGCGTGACCACCCGCGCCGGGGCGCCCCCCGGGCTGCCCGTGGCGTCGCCGTCGGCGGTGCCGAGCAGCAGCACCTCGTCCGCGACGGCGAGCGGCGTGAGGCGGTGCGACGCCACGACGACCGCGCGCCCGGTGTCGCGGGCGTGCGCCGCGAGGGTGGCGACGAGGGCGTCGGCGGTGGCGTCGTCGAGGTGCTCCGCGGGCTCGTCGACGAGGAGCACGCGGGCGGGCGCCAGCAGGGCCCGGGCGATCAGGAGCCGCCGGCGCTCGCCGCCGGAGACGTCGGCGCCGTCCGGGCCGAGCATGGCGTCCAGGCCGTCGGGCAGCCCGGCGAGCCAGGCGTCCAGGCCGACGGCCGTGAGCGCGTCGCGCGCGTCGTCCGCGGTGACGTCGGGCCGTGCGACGCGGAGGTTCTCCAGCACGGTGGTGCCGAACAGGTGCCCGTCCTCGGCGACGAACAGCGCGCCGCCGTCGCCCGCCCGGACGGCGCCGCAGCGCGGCGGCAGCAACCCGGCTGCCGTGAGCAGCAGCGTCGTCTTGCCCACGCCGGACGGTCCCGCCAGCGCGACGACGCCGCCCGGCCGCAGCGCGAGGTCGACGCCCGCGACCACGGTGCGGTCCGCCCAGCCGGCGTCGACGGCGTCGAGCTCCAGCAGCGTGTCGGACGTGCGGCGTACCCCGGTGGGCTGGGTGTCCGTCAGGTCGGGCAGGAGGGCCACCAGCCGGCGCGCGGCCTCCCGCGACCGGCGCAGCTGGACGGCGGCGGCGGGCAGCGTCGACGTCGCCTCGAAGACGGCGAGCGGCGTGAGCACGACGACCGCCAGCTCGACGGGCGTCAGCGTGCCCGCCGCGACGGCGGGGAGCCCGAGCAGCAGCGAGCACAGCACGGCGAGGGTCTGCGTCCCGGCGTCGATCGCGGCCGATGTGCCGGAGACGCGCGCGCCGTCGTCGGTGGAGCGGGTGAGCCGCGCGTCCGCGGCGCGCAGGCCGGCGAGCCGGTCGTCGAGCCGGCCGGCGACGCGCACCTGCTGACCGTCCTCCAGCAGCTCGAGCGCGCGCCCTGTCACCTCGGCCCGGGCGGCGGCGCCCCGGCGCTCGACCGACGCCGCCGCGCGGGACGCCAGCCACGGCGCCAGCACGCCCGTGAGCAGCAGGCACCCGAGCAGGGTGGCGCCCGCGGCGGGCAGGAACGCCCCCACCAGGACCACGGAGCCGAGCCCCACGCACGCGGCCACCCCGGCCGGGATCAGCGCCCGCACGACGACGTCGCCCACCGCGTCCACGTCGGCGCCCACGCGGGCGAGGAGGTCGCCGCGGCGCAGCGCGATCACGCGCGTCACCGGCCCGCGGGCCAGCGCGTCGTAGAGGTTGGCGCGCAGGGCGGCCATGCCGCGCAGCGCGACGTCGTGGGAGGCGAGCCGCTCGAGGTAGCGCAGCACGCCGCGGCCGGTGCCGAAGGCGCGCACGGCCACGACGGCCACCGAGAGCTGCAGCACGGGCGGCATCTGCGACGCGCGGGCGATGAGCCATGCCGCGGCGGCGGCCAGGCCCACGGAGAACCCGAGCGCCAGGGTGCCGAGCGCGACGGCGCGCGCCACGCGGGCCCAGCGCACCTCCAGCAGGGGCAGCACCCGGCGCAGCGGGTCGGCGGGGCGGGTGGCGGCGTTCACGACGCCACCGCCTCGGCCTGCCCGACGGCGTGCGCGGCGACGTCCACCACCTGGTCCGCGAGCGCCAGCAGCGACGCCCGGTGCGCCACGACGACGACGGTGCGCCCGGCGTCACGCCAGGCGCGCACGGTGTCGAGCACGACCTGCTCGCCGCGGGCGTCGAGGTGCGCGGTGGGCTCGTCGAGCAGCACGAGGGGCGGGGGAGCGCCGTCATCGGGGGCCTCCCCGTCCAGCAGCGCGGCCGCGAGCGCGACCCGCTGCCGCTGCCCGACGCTGAGGCCGGTGCCGCCGAGCCCGACCGGGGTGTCCCACCCCAGCGGCAGCGCCGTGACGACGTCGTCCAGGCCGGTGGTGCGGGCGGCGGCGGCCAGGGCGTCGTCGGGCACCGGGCGACCGTCCGTCACGGCGTCGCGCACCGTGCCGGGGGCCAGGGTGGGGCGCTGCGGCACCCACGTGACCTGGGGCCACCAGGTGGCCGGGTCGACGTCGGCCAGGTCGACGGGGCCCACGTCGACGGGAGCCCCGCCGACGCCCTGCGCGACGGGCTCGACGAGCACCCGGCCCTCGTCGGGGCGCAGCAGCCCCAGGAGGACGAGCGCCGCCGTCGACTTGCCCGCACCGCTGGGGCCGCGCAGCGCGACGACCCTGCCGCCGCCGGGGCGGCCGGTGCCGAGCGGCACCCGCGCCGTGAGCCCGGCGGGGGCGAGGACGCCGCGGTCGCCGGCGCGCACGCCGACGCCGTCGAGCACGAGGGTCGCGCCGGCGAGGGCCGGCGCGGGCGTGGTGCCCGCGGTCGGGGTCGGCCGCTCGAGGAGGGCGAAGGCCCGCTCGGCGGCGGCGAGGCCGTCGGTGGACGCGTGGAACTCTGCGCCGACGCGGCGCAGCGGCAGGTAGACCTCGGGCGCGAGCACGAGCACGGCGATGGCGGGCACCAGGGCGATCATCCCCTCGACGAGGCGCAGGCCGACGCCGACGGCGACGATCGCGACCGACAGCGTGGTGAGCAGCTCCAGCACCATCCCGGACAGGAACGCGATCCGCAGCGTGCCCATCGTGGCGCGCCGCGACGCGTCGCCGAGGGAGCGGACGCGGGCGCCGGGCCCGATCTCGCGACCGAAGGCCCGCAGGGTCGGCAGCCCGGCCAGCAGGTCGAGCACCTGCGACCCGAGCCGCTCGATGGTGCGCAGCCGACGCTCGGAGGCGCCCGCGGTCATGACGCCGACCAGCCACATGAACAGCGGCACGAGCGGCAGCGTCACGACGCAGATCAGCGCGGAGACCCAGTCCAGGCCGAGCACGACCAGCACGAGCACCGGAGTGAGGATCGCCGTGAGCAGCAGCTGGGGCAGGTAGCGCACGAGGTACGGGCCCAGGTCGTCCAGGCCGCGTGTGGCGAGCGTTGCCGTGGCGGCGGGTCCCTCGCCCTCGCTGCCGTCCCCGGCCGGCCGCGGGCCCAGCGCCACGGCGTGCGCCACGACCTGCTCGCGCAGCTCGGCCACGACGTCGGCCGCCGCCTTCTGCGCGTACCGCTCCTGCGCCCAGGCGATCAGGGCGCGTGCGGCGATCGCGGCGACGAGCGCCCCGAGCCACGGCGCGACGTCGGCCAGGGCGAGCGGCGCGCCCGCGCTGCCCGCCGTGACCGCCGGCCCGAGGGTGTGCGCGATGGCGAAGGCCTGGAGCACGACGGCCCCGGCGGCGGCGACGCCGAGGGCCGCGGTCAGGGCGACGTACCACCGGGCCGCGCGCGCACGCCGCAGCAGGCGGGGGTCGAGGGGCTTCACGGGATCAGGCCAGGGGTCGGCACAGCGGTCAGTATCGACGACAAGGCGCGCGTCAGAACGCCGCGTCCTTGATCTTCTGCCACGACAGCCCGGCCGGGGCGGGGATGTCCTTGCTGGAGAGGCGCCGGCGGAAGATCCAGTACGTCCACGCCTGGTAGGCGATCACGAGCGGCGTGAGCACCACCGCGACCCACGACATCACGGTGAGGGTGTAGGGCGTCGAGGCCGCCTCCGCCACCGTGAGGGCCTCGCCGCCGTCGAGGGCGGGGATGACGTCGGGGTACATGGAGCCGAAGATCAGCACGACGGCGCTCGCGATGGCGACGGCCGACAGCGTGAACGCCCAGCCCTCCCGCCGCGCCCGGGCGGCCACGACCACACCGACCAGCGCGAGGGCCGCGACCGCGACGGCCGCCCACGTCCAGGTGACCGAGTAGGCGACCTGCGCCCAGACCGCCCAGCCGCCCGCGACGACGAGCGCCACGACCGACAGCGCCGCCGCGAGCCGGCCCGCGCGCTCGCGCACGTCGCCGTCGGTCTTGAGGGCCACGAAGACGCTGCCGTGCAGGAGGAAGAGCACCAGCGTCGTGAGGCCGCCGAGCAGGGCGAACGGGTTGAGCAGCGCCCAGAACCCGCCCACGTACTGGTGGGACTCGTCCAGCAGCAGCCCGCGCACGAGGTTGCCGAACGCCACGCCCCACATGATCGAGGGGACCCACGACCCGAACTGGATGGCGACGTCGCAGCGCCGCGCCCAGCGGGTGTCGGAGATCTTGCCGCGGTACTCGAACGCGACGCCGCGGGCGATGAGGCCCAGCAGGATGATCAGCAGCGGCAGGTAGAAGCCGGAGAACATCGTGGCGTACCACTCCGGGAAGGCGGCGAACGTGGCGCCGCCCGCGGTGAGCAGCCACACCTCGTTCCCGTCCCACACCGGCCCGATCGTGTTGATCAGCACCCGACGCTCCTTGTCGCGCTGCTCCTTGCCGCCGCGCGGCAGGATCGACAGCAGCATGCCGACGCCGAAGTCGAAGCCCTCGAGCACGAGGTAGCCGGTCCACAGGACGGCGATGATGACGAACCAGAGGATCGCGAGGTCCATGGGTCTCCCAGTCTCGGTCTCGATGCCAGCTACGCGATGGCGCTCAGTAGGCGAAGGACAGCGGGCGGTCGGCGTCGTCGGGGTCCTGCGCCTCCGGCGACTCGTCGCGGACGACGTCGGGGACGCCCTCGACCGCGTACCGGTGCATGAGGCGGTACCAGACGACGGCGAGCACCGCGTAGACGAGGGTGAGCACGATCATCGACGTGAGGATCACCCCCGCCGGCACCGCTGTGGACACGCCGCGCTCGGTGAGGAGCCGCACCTGGTCGATCCCCGTCGGGTTGGGCGCCACCACCCAGGGTTGGCGGCCGACCTCTGTGAAGATCCACCCGAACGAGCAGGCGAGGAACGGTGTCGGGATCGCGAGGAGGCCGAGCCTGCTCAGCCAGACGCTGTCGCTCACCCTGCCCTTGCGGGTGGCCCACAGCGCCGTCAGCGCGAGCGCCAGGGAGAACACCGCGAGGCCGATCATGAGCCGGAACGACCAGTAGGTGATGGCCAGCGGCGGGGTGTAGGTGACGGGCTCGCCCGAGGCGGTGACGTCGCCGTACCGCTCGGTGTACTGCTCCTGCACGTCGTAGACGCCGGGCAGGTAGGACTCGGGGCCGGAGAAGTGGCCGGTGCCCAGGAAGCTGGTGACGCCGGGCACGGAGATGAGGTGGTCCACGTCCTCGCACCCGGCGTACAGGGGGCCGACGGCGAGGATGGAGAACTCGGCGGCCTCGGTGCCCTCGCACAGGGCCTCGGCCGACGACATCTTGCCCGGCTGCTGCTCGTACATGAGCTTGCCCTGGAGGTCGCCGGACCAGATCACGCCGGCGCCGGCGATGATCATGGTCCACACGCCGACCAGGACCGCGGGCCGGTAGACGGTGCGCGCCTTCTCGACGTTCTCCGGCTTCCTGCTGCGCACGAGCCGCACCATCCACCAGGTGGCGACGCCGCACACGAACGTGCCGGCGGTGAGGAACGCGGCCGAAATGGTGTGGGGAAAGGCGGCCCACAGCGTGTTGTTGCTGAGCACGGCGCCGATCGACTCCATCTCGGCGCGGCCGGTCTCCTCGTTGAAGATCGTGCCGACCGGGTGCTGCATCCACGAGTTCGCGGCGAGGATGAAGAACGCCGAGAGGTTCGTCGCGAGCGCGAACAGCCAGATCGCCGCGAGGTGCACCTTCTTCGACACGCGGTCCCAGCCGAAGATCCACAGGCCGAGGAAGACCGACTCGACGAAGAAGGCGGCCAGCGCCTCCATCGCGAGCGGCGCGCCGAAGACGTCGCCCACGAAGCGGGAGTACTCGCTCCACGCCATCCCGAACTGGAACTCCTGCCAGATGCCGGTGACCACGCCCAGCGCGAAGTTGATCAGCAGGAGCTTGCCGAAGAACTTGGTCAGCCGGAGCCAGCGCTCCTTCTTGGTGACGACCCACGCCGTCTGCATCCCGGCGACCAGCGGTGCGAGACCGATGGTCAGCGGGACGAAGATGAAGTGATAGACGGTCGTGATGGCGAACTGCCAGCGGGCCAGTGCGAGGGCGTCCACGGGTTCTCCTTGCTCACTCGTCGGAGCGGTCCTTCGACCGTAGGACCACCGGTGTGCGGGCGCACGACCAGTGCTGTCGTCGTCACGGGACGGGGTTCGTGAAGACTTTCACGATCTAAGTAGTGAAGGTCTTCACAAGTCAAGCCGGCGCGGCGCCTGCTCGGTGTCCGACCGCGCCGTGCGACGGCGGGTCACGCGGTGGGGCGCTCAGGATGCGATACTGGTCCGAAGCCGTCCTGGCCCACATCCCGGGGCGGCCCACGAGCTCGCAGCACTCGCGATCCGCACGCGATGCCGCCGCCAGGCACGAGGCCCGGCGGCGCGTCCGCGAAGAGCGCGGTGCCGCAGCCGGAACCGAGACTTCCGTCGGCCGGCGCGCCGAGCAGCGCGCCTGTCCGACGACGACCATCGGAGGCCCGCACGTGTGGGGGCGGGGCCGCCGGAGCTGGAGCGCCTTCCGTGACGTCCGACAACCCGACCGACGCCGCCCGCAAGCCCGCCCGTCGTCGCGCCACCCGGCCCGCTGCCGCCCCGACGGGCCCGCAGGCCGAGCAGGCCGCCGCCCCCGCCGCCACGCCCGACGTGGCGCCGCCGTCGTCTCTCTCCGACCTCGTGCTGCCGGAGCGCGCCGACGCCCAGGCCGACGCGTCCGCCGGGGCCAGCGCGTCCCTCGCCGACATCGTCCTGCCGGAGGGCCCCGCCGGCCGCGCGGCCGACGCCGCGGCCGAGAAGCCGGCACGCACGCGGCGCCGCGCCACCCGCGCCACCGGCGCGCAGCCCGCCGCGGAGCCCGCGGCCGAGCCCGCCGCGAAGCCCGTCGAGGCGGAGCCGGCCGGCGACGCCCCCGCCGCCGAGGCCGAGGCTGCACCCGCCACGGGGCGTGGCGCGTCGGGCACCGCCCGGACCCGTGCCCGTCGGACCGCCGCGCCGAAGGCGGAGGCTGCCGCCGAGACGGCCGAGGAGGTCGCGCAGGCCGAGGCCGCCGAGCCCGCCCCCGCGACGAAGGCTCCGGCGAAGAAGACGACCCGGAAGACCGCCACGCGCAAGGCCTCGGCCGGGGAGAAGTCCACCGAGAAGGACACCGAGAAGACCGCGAAGAAGACCGCCGAGAAGGCCACCGAGAAGGCCTCGGCGAAGCCGGCCGAGAGCGCCGCGGAGGCGTCCGCCGAGCAGGCCGCACCGCGGTCGCCGGCCGCGAGGGGCGGCGGGTCGGCCACCCCGCGGCTCGCGACGACCGCCGTGCTGTTCCAGGCCCCCGACCTGTCGACCGCGCGCCGGTCCCGCCGCGCCCAGGCTCCCGCCGGCCCGCCGCGCCCGCACGACGCCCCGGCCGAGGAGACGGCGACCGCGACCGAGCCCGAGGCGGCGACGAGCGCGCCCGAGAAGGCTTCCGCCGTCGAGGCGTCGAAGGGCGAGCCGACGCGGACCCGCTCGCGCCGTGCCACGCGCGGCACCCGTGCGGCGAAGGTCGCGGACCCCGCCGAGCAGTCGGCTCCGGAGGCCCCCGTCGAGGAGCCCGCCGCCGACGCGGCGCCGGTCGTGGAGCCTGTCGAGTCGCCGGTCGAGTCGCCGGTCGAGGCGCCCGCGGTCGCCGACGTCGAGCTCAGCGAGGACGAGGCCGCCGCGGTCGAGGAGGTCGGCGCGATCGAGTCCGAGCTCGTGGCCGAGGGCGTCGAGCTCGTCGACCTGGGCCCGGAGGACCTGAGCGACGAGGAGGGCGAGGACGACGAGATCCGTCCGCGCCGGCGCCGTCGCCGGGGTGGGCGTGGCCGTCGCGGCGGTCGCCGCCCCGAGGGTGAGGCCGGCTCCGACGGCGACCTCGACGAGGACTCCGACGAGGGTGCCCGCGAGGACGAGCGCCCCGCCGAGGCGGACGCCGACGAGCAGGGCGACGACCGCGGCGAGGACCACGCCGGTGAGCAGGGCGACGAGCAGGGCGAGGACGACGGCGGCGACTCCGCCTCGAGCCGTCGCCGTCGCCGTCGTCGGCGCGGCACCCGCCAGGAGCGGGCCGAGGCCGCCGTGGCGCGCACCCGCGACCGCGACGAGGTCACGGCCCTCAAGGGCTCGACGCGACTCGAGGCGAAGCGTCAGCGCCGCCGCGAGGGCCGCGACGCCGGGCGCCGCCGCCAGATCATCACCGAGGCCGAGTTCCTCGCGCGCCGCGAGTCCGTGAACCGGTCGATGGTCGTGCGCGAGCGCGACGGCCGCACGCAGATCGCCGTGCTCGAGGACGGCGTGCTCGTGGAGCACTACGTCTCGCAGCAGTCGCAGGCGTCGATGGTGGGCAACGTCTACCTCGGCCGCGTGCAGAACGTGCTGCCGAGCATGGAGGCCGCGTTCGTCGACGTCGGCAAGGGGCGCAACGCGGTCCTCTACGCCGGCGAGGTGAACTGGGACGCCGCAGGGCTCGAGGGCCAGCCGCGCCGGATCGAGGAAGCCCTGAAGTCGGGCGACTCCGTGCTCGTGCAGGTCACCAAGGACCCGATCGGGCACAAGGGCGCCCGACTGACCTCGCAGGTCACGCTCGCCGGTCGCTACCTGGTGTTCGTGCCGGGCGGGGGCATGACCGGCATCAGCCGCAAGCTCCCCGACACGGAGCGCAGCCGGCTCAAGAAGATCCTGCGCGACGTCGTGCCCGAGGGCGCGGGCGTCATCGTGCGGACCGCCGCCGAGGGGGCGAGCGAGGCCGAGCTGCGCGCCGACGTCGAGCGCCTCGAGTCGCAGTGGGCCTCGATCCAGAAGAAGTCGTCGTCCGCCAGCGCCCCGGCGCTGCTGCAGGGCGAGCCGGACCTCGCGATCCGCGTCGTGCGCGACATCTTCAACGACGACTTCTCGTCGCTGCAGATCGAGGGCCAGGGCGCGTGGGACGAGATCGCGCAGTACGTCGAGGAGCTCGCCCCCGACCTGCGCGACCGCGTGACGAAGTGGACGGAGAACACGGACGTGTTCGCCGTGCACCGCGTGGACGAGCAGCTGGCCAAGGGCATGGACCGCAAGGTCTGGCTGCCGTCGGGCGGGTCGCTGGTCATCGACCGCACCGAGGCCATGACGGTCATCGACGTCAACACCGGCAAGTTCACCGGCGCGGGCGGCACGCTCGAGGAGACCGTCACGCGGAACAACCTCGAGGCGGCCGAGGAGATCGTGCGCCAGCTGCGGCTGCGCGACATCGGCGGCATCGTCGTCATCGACTTCATCGACATGGTGCTCGAGTCGAACCGCGACCTGGTGCTGCGCCGCCTCGTGGAGTGCCTGGGCCGCGACCGGACCAAGCACCAGGTGGCCGAGGTCACCTCGCTCGGCCTCGTCCAGATGACGCGCAAGCGCGTGGGCCAGGGCCTGGTCGAGGCGTTCTCCGAGACCTGCGAGCACTGCAAGGGCCGCGGGTTCATCGTGCACAGCGAGCCGATCGAGAGGAACGGCGCCCACCAGCATCACGACGGCGACCAGGGCGAGGGGTCGAAGCGGTCGCGCCGCAAGCGCGGCGGCAAGCAGGCCGAGACCGCCCCGGCGCCCGCGGCCGAGGTGCCGACCCTGCCCGAGGACCGCTCGGAGGCGCGCGAGGCCGTCAAGGCCACGCTCGCCACGATCGCGGCCGCGGCGGCGCACGCCCACGAGCACGAGCACGATGCCAAGGACGGTGCCGGCGACGGCGCGAAGGACCGTGCGCAGGCTGCCGCCCCGGCGGCGGACGCGCGCGTCGCGGAGGCTCAGGCCGCCCCGGCGCCTCTGGCCCTGCCGGAGCCGGTGGAGCCCTCGGCCGTGACGCCCGTCGCGCCGGAGACGCTCATCGAGCTGCCCGAGCGGAAGCCGGAGCCCGAGCCCGGGACGGCGGCCGAGACGGCCACGAAGCCCGCGAAGAAGGCTCCGCGCCGCGCGCGCAAAGGAGCCGGAGCCCCGAAGCCTGCTCAGTCGGGTGCTGGGGAGACTGCGGCCTCGGGAGTGACCGGCACCGAGTGACCTGAGCGCGAGGTCGAGGCGACGGGCCCGGGGGTGATGTCCATGACATCGCCCCCGGGCTCTGTCGTCGGGCCCCGCCGCGTCGTCGGGGCATGTCATGCTCGGGCCATGACGGGGGACGACCGCAGCGGTGGGCGGCTCGAGGTGATCGCCGGCCCGATGTTCGCCGGCAAGACGGAGGAGCTGGTGCGCCGCGTGCACCGGGCGCAGGTGGCGCGCCGCGGGGTGCTCGTCGTCGCGCACTCGCTCGACACGCGCAGCGGGCCCGGCCGGGTGGCGTCCCACTCCGGGCTGGAGATGCCGTCGCGCAGCGTGCGGGACGCCGAGGAGATCCCGGGCCTCGTCGCGGAGGGCACGGAGCTGGTGGCCGTCGACGAGGCGCAGTTCTTCGGTCCCGACCTCGTGGACGTCGTCACGGCACTGGCCGACGCAGGGCTCGTGGTCGTGGTCGCCGGGCTGTCCGTGACGTTCGACGGCCGCGCGTTCGCGCCGCTGCCCGAGCTGATGGCGGTCGCCGAGTCGGTCACGAAGCTCACCGCGGTGTGCGCGGTCTGCGGCCGTGACGCGGCGTTCCACGTCCGGCTCGAGGCGACGCCGGCGGACGACGACGCCCTGGCCCCGACGTCGGGCCACGTGGGCGGGTCCGAGTCGTACGAGGCGCGCTGCCGGCAGCACCGCGCGGGCTGACGCAGGAGCGGCGGCGCGTCGCGGGACGTTCAGCGGCGCCCGAGCCGCTGCCGCATCGGGCAGTCGAACGGGTCGCGGGCGGCGAGCCCGACCTCGTTGAGGTAGCGCACGACGATCGCGTACGAGCGCAGCAGCGAGGTCTCGGTGTAGGGCAGCCCGAGCCGTGCGCAGTGCGCACGGACGAGGAGGCGTGCCCGCGCCAGGTGCGGCCGGGGCATGCTCGGGAACAGGTGGTGCTCGACCTGGAGGTTGAGGCCGCCCATGAGGATGCTCATCCAGGCGCCGCCGCGCACGTTGCGGGAGGTGAGCACCTGCTTGGAGAGGAAGTCGATCCGGCTGCCCTCGGGGATCATGGTCATGCCCTTGTGGTTGGGCGCGAACGTCGCGCCCATGTAGACGCCGAACACGGCGAGCTGCACGCCGAGGAACGCGAACCCGAGGCCGAGGGGCAGCCACCAGAGCACGACGGCGACGTACAGGGTCAGGCGCACCAGGATCGTCACGAGCTCGCGCTGTCGCGAGGCCCGGTCCTCCGGCGTGCCGGTCAGCAGCGACCGCACGGCGGTCACGTGCAGGTTGATCCCCTCGAGGGTGAGCAGCGGGAAGAAGAGCCAGCCCTGCCGCCGGGTGATCGCGCCCAGGAACCCGTGGTGGTCCGAGGCCGCCTCCTCGGTGAAGGAGATGACGCCCGGCGCGACGTCGGGGTCCTTGCCCACCTGGTTGGGGTTGGCGTGGTGGCGGGTGTGCTTCGTCATCCACCACGAGTAGCTGATGCCGACCACGGCGTTCGCCAGGATGCGTCCGACGCGGTCGTTGAGGGGCCCGGACGCGAAGACCTGCCGGTGCGCCGTCTCGTGCGTGAGGAACGCCAGCTGCGTGAGCACGACGCCCAGCGCGGCCGCGATCAGGAGCTGGAACCACGAGTCGCCCAGCAGGACGAACCCGGTCGCCACGCCACCGAGCGCCAGGACGAGGACAACCCCGTTGACGAGGTAGTAGCCGTACGCCCGGCGCAGCAGCCCGGCGTCGCGGACCTCCCGGGACAGTGCGCCGTAGGTGCTGGTGAACTTCGCCGCGGCGCCGCCGCGCGGAGCGGCGGAGCTGTCGAGGACGGCCGGGACGACTGGGGGCATGCGTGCCTCGCAGGGGTCGGGGTCGACTTCCCAGCCGAGGTGTGAGCGGTCGCTCGGTCGCGCGGATGTCCCGAGCCTACGGGGCCGTAGGTTGGGGACAAGGGGGTTGTCCCCCCAGAGCGCGGAGCCGGTCGAGCACCTCGCGCGCCGTGGCGGCGTCCGCGGCCGCGAGGATCCCTCGCCCGCCGTGCACGGGCCCGCCGTCGAGGTCGGTGACGACGCACCCGGCCGCCTCGCACACGGCGACGCCGGGCAGGAAGTGGACGCTGCCGTCGACGTCGGCCCCGGTCACGTAGGCGGCGTGCCGGCCCGCGGCCACCCAGGCGAGCGCGAGCGAGCTGGACGCGACCCGGACCGCCCAGGTCTCGCGCAGCCCGGCGTCGGCGACGAGCGCAGGCGCCCCGCGGCCGTTGTCGACGTCCACGTTGAGGAGGCGGGTCACGGGAGTGGGGGAGGCGTCGACGTCGGGGGAGCCCGCCGCGCTCCGCACGCGGGTGCGGACGCCGTCGGTCCACACCACCTCGCCGGTGAGCGGGTCGGCGACGGCCGCCGCCAGCACGCGCTCGACGCCGTCACGACACTCCGCGAGGGCGACGTTGACGCCGAACGACGGGACGCCGGCGGCGAAGTTGAGCGTGCCGCACAGCGGGTCGACGTACCACCGCCGGGCGCTGTCGCCGCCCGAAGCGCCGAGCTCCTCGCCGACGACGGCGTCGCCCGGCCGGGCCGCGGCGAGGACGTCGCGGACCGCCCGCTCGGCGGCGACGTCCGTGTCGGTGGCGAAGTCCAGCCCGACCTTCGCGTGGCGCGTCACGGGGCGCCGGAAGGCGGCGGCGACCACCGCCGCACCGGCCAGGGCGGCGGAGACCGCCACCTCGACGTCGCTCGATGAGACGCCGGGAGAGCGTCGGGGCGCGGCTGTCACGACCGGCATCCTGGCACGCCGGTCCCGGGGACGCTCAATCCTCCACGAGCGGGACGAACGAGTACGTCCCGTGCTCGGAGGTGCGGACCTCTCCGTGCTCGTCGCGGGTCACGAGCACCATCACGTGCCGCACGGGGATCACCATCCGGCCGCCGGGGGCGACCTGGTCGACCAGCTCCGGGGGCAGCCGGGTGGGCGCGGCGGACACCAGCACCCGCTCCCATCCACCGACGCGCGGGGCGCCCAGACGGCCGGGGACGGCCCGGGCCACCCGGGCCCAGGGCATGCCGGTGCGACGCACGTTGGCCGCGCCCCAGGCGGCGAGGTCCGCGTGCCGCTCGAGGCCCAGCACCGACCCGGTGGGCCCGACGAGGCGGGCGAGCAGCGCCGTCGTCCAGCCGGAGCCGGACCCGACGTCGAGCACGTCCGCGCCCACCGGCACCTCGAGGAGCCGGAGCATCGCCGCGACGGTCGACGGCTGCGAGCACGTCTGGCCGTGCCCGATCTCGACGGGGCTGTCCGCCTCGGCGCAGCGGGCGCCGGCGCGGGGCAGGAAGCCCCGCCGGTCGACGTCGCGCAGCGCGGCCGTCACCGCGTCGTCGACGCCCCCGGCCCCCGTCGGCAGGGCCGGTCGTCCCGTCCGCCCGGTCATCCCTCCATCGTCGCCCCGGAGCGGTCCGAACACCGGGCGGGACGCCGGGCGAGCGGGCCCGGCCGGGTCGACGATCGGAGGGACGGCCGGCGACGGACGCCGGCCCGCCCGAGATCGGAGGACGACATGGCAGGCACGGTCGCGCGCGTCACGGAGATCACGGCCCGGTCGGACACGAGCTTCGAGGACGCGATCCGCGTCGGCCTCGAGCCGTGCCGGACAGACGGTCCGCCACATCACCGGCGCCTGGGTCAAGGAGCAGAAGGTGGAGGTGTCGGACGGCGCCATCGTCGCGTGGCAGGTGGACCTGCAGGTGACGTTCGTGCTCGAGGGCTGACCGGCGCCCGCTCGAGCCGGCCCGCGAGGTGGGGCACGTCACGGCCGCCGACGGTGGAGGACGTTTGAACCGATCGGCACCGTGACGTAGTCTTGGACGTCGGCGCGCCTTCGGTGTGCCAGTCCCGTGTGCTCACGACGCACCGCACTCGACCGCCGCGGCGGGCCGAGTTGCAGACCAAGTCGGTGAAGAACGTCGTGCGGCATGCCCAGACCAGGAGAGATGAGCAGCAACGTGGTGTACGCGATCGTCAAGGCCGGTGGCCGTCAGGAGAAGGTGTCCGTCGGGGACATCGTCGTCATGGACCGTCTCAAGGCCCAGACCGGTGACACGGTGGAGCTGCCCGCTCTGCTTCTGGTGGACGGGGAGAAGGTGACCACCGACGCCGCCAAGCTGGCGAAGGTCAAGGTCACCGCCGAGGTCGTGCGGGACGAGAAGGGCCCCAAGATCACGATCCTCAAGTACAAGAACAAGACCGGTTACCGCAAGCGCCAGGGTCACCGTCAGTCGCTGACCCGCCTCAAGGTCACCGGCATCAAGTGACTCACCGCCGGGCCGAGCGCGACACCCCGCAGCACGGCCCGCGGCACTGATCCCCTCGTTCTTCGCAGAAAGCAGGACTGACAGATGGCACACAAGAAGGGCGCGAGCTCCTCGCGCAACGGTCGTGACTCGAACGCGCAGCGTCTCGGCGTCAAGCGCTACGGCGGGCAGGTCGTCAAGGCCGGCGAGATCATCGTCCGCCAGCGCGGCACCCACTTCCACCCCGGCGAGAACGTCGGCCGTGGCGGCGACGACACGCTGTTCGCGCTGACCGCCGGCTCGGTGGCCTTCGGGACGCGTCGTGGCCGCAAGGTCATCGACATCGTCGCGGCCGAGGTCTGAGCCTCACCGAACGCTTCGACTCACCCGAGTCCACGACGAGGGGCGCACCGTCGCGGTGCGCCCCTCGTCGCTTTGCCTGAGAGGATCTGACCATGGCCAGCTTCGTCGATCGCGTGGTGCTGCACGCCGTGGGCGGTGACGGCGGCCACGGCGTCGCGTCGATCCGCCGCGAGAAGTTCAAGCCCCTGGCGGGGCCCGACGGCGGCAACGGCGGCGACGGCGGCACCGTGAAGCTCGTCGTGGACCCGCAGACGACGACGCTGCTCGAGTACCACCACTCGCCGCACCGCCGCGCGACCAACGGCACGCAGGGCATGGGCGACGACCGCGACGGCGCCAACGGCGGCGACCTCGTGCTCGGCGTGCCCGACGGCACCGTCGTCAAGGACCGCGACGGGAACGTGCTCGCCGACCTGGTGGGCGCGGGCGCGGAGTACGTCGTCGCGCAGGGTGGGCGCGGCGGGCTGGGCAACCGCGCCCTGGCCTCCCCGAAGCGCAAAGCCCCGGGCTTCGCCCTCCTCGGTGAGCCCGGCGAGGAGCACGAGGTCGTCCTCGAGCTCAAGTCGATCGCCGACGTCGCCCTCGTCGGGTACCCGAGCGCCGGCAAGTCCTCGCTGGTCGCGGCGATCTCCGCCGCGCGCCCCAAGATCGCGGACTACCCGTTCACGACGCTCATCCCCAACCTCGGCGTCGTGCAGGCGGGCGACACCCGCTACACCGTGGCCGACGTCCCCGGCCTCATCCCCGGCGCCAGCGAGGGCAAGGGCCTCGGGTTGGAGTTCCTGCGCCATGTCGAGCGCACCGCCGTGCTGGTGCATGTGCTCGACTGCGCCACCCTCGAGCCCGGCCGCGACCCGCTCAGCGACCTGGACGTCATCGAGGCGGAGCTGGCCGCGTACGCCGGCGACCTGGGCATCGAGGGCGGCCGCGTGCCGCTCACGGAGCGCCCCCGTCTCGTCGTGCTCAACAAGATCGACGTGCCTGAGGCGCGCGAGCTCGCCGAGCTGGTGCGGCCCGACCTCGAGGCGCGCGGCCTGCGGGTGTTCGAGGTCTCGACCGCCAGCCACGAGGGCCTGCGGCCGCTCACCTTCGCGCTGGGCGAGCTCGTGGAGCGCGCCCGTGCTGCGGCCCCGGCGCCGGAGCCGACGCGCGTCGTGCTGCGCCCGCGCGCCGTCGACGAGGCGGGCTTCACGGTCACCGCGAAGAAGGACCACGAGGGCGTCTACTACGAGGTGCGCGGGTCGAAGCCCGAGCGCTGGGTGCGCCAGACGGACTTCAACAACGACGAGGCCGTCGGGTTCCTCGCGGACCGGCTCGCCAAGCTGGGCGTCGAGGACAAGCTCCTCAAGGCCGGCGCGGTCGCGGGCGACGAGGTGCGCATCGGCGACCCGACCAACGCCGTCGTCTTCGACTGGGAGCCCACGCTCACCACGGGCCCGGAGCTGCTGGGCGCGCGCGGCACGGACCTGCGTCTCGACGAGAGCGCGCGGCCGACGCGCGGCGAGAAGCGCCGCGAGCACCACGAGCGCATGGACGCCAAGACGGAGGCGCGTCGCGAGCTGTGGACCGAGCGCGAGTCGGGTCACTGGACGGACCCCGACGACGCCTGACCGCCGATCCGGTGAGAATGCACGGGTGAACGCCGCCACCTCCCGCGCCAGCCTGCCCACGGCACACCGGATCGTCGTCAAGATCGGTTCGTCGTCGCTCACCGGCCCGGACGGGCACCTGGACCTGGCGGCGCTGCGGGCGCTCGTCGACGTCCTGGCCGCGCGGGTGGCGGGCGGCGCCCAGGTCGTCCTCGTGTCCTCCGGCGCGATCGCGGCCGGCATCGGGCCGCTCGGCCTGAGCGCACGCCCCCGCGACGTCGCGACCATGCAGGCCGCCGCCATGCTGGGCCAGGGGCAGCTGGTGGCCCGGTACACCGAGGCGTTCGCGGCGCACGGCCTGCAGATCGGGCAGGTGCTGCTCACCGCGGAGGACACGGTGCGCCGGTCCCGGTACCGCAACGCGCAGCGCTCCCTGGAGCGCCTGCTCGCGCTCGGGGTCGTACCGGTCGTCAACGAGAACGACGCGGTGACCACCGACGAGCTCACCTTCGGCGACAACGACCGCCTCGCGGCCCTCGTCTCGCACCTCGTGCGGGCCGACGCCATGGTGCTGCTCACCGACGTCGACGGCGTGCACGACGCGCCGCCGTCGCGCCCCGGCGCCCGGCGCATCGCGCACGTGGCGGACCTGGCGGACCTCTCCGGGGTCGAGGTCACCGCGCGGGGGAGCGCGGTCGGCACGGGCGGCATGGTCACCAAGCTGGAGTCGGCCCGGATCGCGACCGGTGCCGGCGTTCCGGTCGTGCTCACCAGCGCGCGGAACGTCGCTGCCGCGCTGGCGGGGGAGGACGTCGGCACCTTCTTCGCCGTGACGGGTCGGCGCACGTCGGCGCGGCGGCTGTGGATCGCGCACGCCGCCCAGGCCCACGGCCGCCTCCACCTCGACGACGGCGCGGCGCGGGCCGTGCTCGGCGGGCGCGCCTCGCTGCTGCCGGCGGGCGTCACGCGCGTCGAGGGCACGTTCGAGGCGGGCGACCCGGTGGAGCTGGTCGCGCCCGACGGCGCGATCGTGGCGCGCGGGCTCGTCGCGTTCGACTCGGGCGAGCTCCCCGGCCTGCTCGGGCGATCGACGTTCGACCTGCGGGCCGAGCTCGGGGAGGGGTACGACCGCGAGGTCGTGCACCGCGACGACCTGGTGCTCGAGCACCGGCGATGAGTTCGCCGGCGCCCGGGCGTCGGTAGGGGCACGGGCGCGCACGGAGCGCGCCACCGAACCCCGGAGGCCGGCATGCGCCGTCCGCACCACGCCACCCCGACCCCTGCCCGCACCGTCGCCGGCGGCGTCCTCGCCGCGACCCTCACCGCCGCCGCGCTCGTCGTCGCGCCGACGGCGTCCGCGTCGACCACCGCGCCGGCCGCGGCCGCCGCGTGCGGGCCCACGGAGCCCGGGGTGACCGAGCACTGCGGCGAGCTGGCGGGCGCCCGCTACCGCGTGCTCGTCCCGGACGACTGGAACGGCACGCTCGTGCTGTTCAGCCACGGCCACTACCCGTCGGAGTTCTTCGGCGGCTTCCCCGCACCCCACATCCTGGGCAACCAGGAGCTCAGCGAGGGCGTGCTCACCGACCACGGGTACGCCGTCGCGGGCTCGCTCTTCCAGGGCGGCGGCCTGGACTTCACCGTCCCCACGGCGGTGGCCGACCAGTCGCGCCTGCTGGACTGGTTCGAGGAGCACGTCGCCGAGCCGGACCGCACCGTGACCTACGGGCAGTCGATGGGCGCGGTGACCGCCGTCAAGCACGCGGAGACCGAGCCTGAGCGGATCGACGGCGTGCTCACCGTGGGCGGCGTCCTGGACTGGGTGGGCCAGCTCGACGCGATCCTCGACATGAACCTCGCGACGCAGGTGCTGCTCACCGACGGCACCGACGCCCACGGCAACCCGATCGAGCTCGTCCACGCCGACGACCCGGGGGCGAGCCGCGACGCCCTGGTGGCGGCGCTCGTCGAGGCCCAGGAGACGCCCCAGGGGCGGGCCCGCATCTCGCTCATCGCGTCCCTCAACACGGTGACGGGCTGGTACGGGATGAACGACCCGCGGCCCGCCACGCCCGAGGAGCGCGCCCGCGGCCAGGCGCAGTGGCTGATCGGCGCCTACACGCTGGGCCTCGGGCCCACAGGCCGGGTCGACCTCGAGGCGACGACGGGCGGCAACCCGAGCAGCACCGACCTGGACCACCTGCGCGCCCGCCTCGCGCGGTCGGGCGCCGCGGCGGAGGTCGTGACCGCCTACGCGAAGGCCGGGCTCGACCTGCGGGACGACCTGGCGGCGCTGGAGGGCGCAGAGTCGATCGAGGCCGACCCGGAGGCGCGGGCGGCGATGGTCGCGCACCGTCCGGAGGGGACGACGCCGTCGCCCGTCCTCACGCTGCACACGACGGGTGACGGCGGGGCACCGCCGTCGGCCGAGCGCTCGTTCGCGCACCGCGTGCGCGAGGCGGGCGACCCCGGACGGTTCCGCAGCCTGTACGTCGAGCGGGGGGCGCACCTGTCCGTGAGCCTGGGGGAGGAGCTCGTGGCGCTGCGCACGCTGGAGCGGCGTATCGACACCGGCCGCTGGCCGTCGCTCGCGCCCCGCACGCTGAACCGGGCGGCCGACGCGCTGGGCCCGGACTACCGGGCCACGTTCGAGGTCGTCACCCTGCAGACCTTCGACCACGCCCCGGCGTTCACCCGGTTCGTGCCGCCGCCCGCGCCCCGTCCCTCCTGGTGAGAGGGGCCTGCCGCCGCGCGCGCCGCCGTCGTACCCTCGGGGGATGACCACCACCCTCACGGAGGACCTGGCGGCGGGCGGCGCGGGTGCCGGCAGCGCCGGCGACGACGTCGCGGCCGCCGTCCGCGACGTCGCCCAGCGGTCCCAGGTCGCGTCGCGGACGCTCGCGACCGCCACCAGGGCCACGAAGGACGCCGCGCTGCACGCGCTGGCCGACGCGCTCGAGGCGGCGGCCGACGAGATCGTGACGGCGAACGCCGACGACCTCGCCCGCGGGCGGGAGCGCGGCCTGAGCGACGGGCTGCTCGACCGGCTGGCGCTCACGCCGGCGCGGATCGGCGCCATCGCCGGCGCGCTGCGCGAGCTCGCCGGACTGCCCGACCCGGTCGGCGAGGTGGTGCGCGGCCAGACGCTGCCGAACGGGCTGCGCCTGCGCCAGCTGCGCGTGCCGATGGGCGTGGTCGGCATGATCTACGAGGCGCGGCCGAACGTCACGGTCGACGCCGCGGGCCTGGCGCTGAAGTCCGGCAACGCCGTGATCCTGCGCGGCGGCAGCGCGGCGGCGTCGTCCAACGCGGTGATCGTCGACGTGCTGCGTCGTGCGCTGGAGGCCCAGGGCCTGCCCGCCGATCTCGTGCAGACCATCGACGCCTACGGGCGCCCGGGCGGCGTCGCGCTCATGCAGGCCCGCGGGCTCGTGGACGTGCTCGTCCCGCGCGGCGGGGCCGACCTCATCCGCACGGTCGTCGAGTCGTCGACCGTGCCGGTCATCGAGACCGGGGTCGGCAACGTGCACGTGTACGTGGACGCCACGGCCGACGTCGCGAACGCCGTCGAGATCGTCATGAACGCCAAGACGCAGCGGGTCGGGGTGTGCAACGCGGCGGAGACGCTGCTGGTGCACGCGGACGCCGCGGAGGCGTTCCTCCCCGCGGCGCTCGCGGCGCTCGGCGGGGCGGGCGTGGTGCTGCACGGCGACGCGCGCACGGTCGCCCTGGCGCCCGAGTCGGTCGAGGTGCTCCCCGCGACCGACGCCGACTGGGCCACCGAGTACCTCGCCCTGGAGCTCGCCGTGCGCGTCGTCGACTCGCTCGACGACGCGATCGAGCACATCCGCACCTGGTCGTCGGGGCACACGGAGGCGATCCTCACCCGGGACCTGGCCGCCTCCGAGCGCTTCGTCGCCGAGGTCGACTCGGCCGCCGTGATGGTGAACGCCTCGACGCGCTTCACCGACGGCGGCGAGCTGGGCCTCGGCGCCGAGATCGGCATCTCCACGCAGAAGCTGCACGCGCGCGGGCCCATGGGCCTGGCCGAGCTCACGACCACCAAGTGGGTCGTGCACGGCGACGGGCACGTCCGGCCCGCGTGAGAGACTGACCCCCGACCGCAACCCGCCGCACACCACGCACAGGAGGAACCCGTGCTGCACACCGCCGTCCAGGTGGCCCAGGAGGCCGCCGAGCACGCCGAGACCATCTCCCCGATCGCGATGGGTCTGCTCGCGTTCGGCGGCCTGGTCGCCGCGCTCGTGGTGACGTACGCCTTCCGCAACGTGTCCAACCGCCACCACTGACGGCCCCGTCCGGTCAGCGTGAACGAGCCGTCGTCGCAGCCGCGCCGTCCGCGCCTGGGCGTGATGGGCGGCACCTTCGACCCCATCCACCACGGGCACCTGGTCGCCGCCAGCGAGGCGGCGGCGCTGCTCGACCTCGACGAGGTCGTCTTCGTGCCCACGGGCAAGCCGACCTTCAAGCAGCACCAGCGGGTGTCCCCGGCCGAGCACCGCTACCTCATGACGGTGATCGCGACGGCGTCGAACCCCCGGTTCACGGTGAGCCGGGTCGACATCGACCGTCCGGGCCTCACCTACACCGTCGACACGCTGCGGGACCTGCACGCGCAACGCCCCGACGCCGACCTGTTCTTCATCAGCGGCGCCGACGCGATCGAGCAGATCCTGACCTGGAAGGATGCCGCGCTCCTGTGGGAGATGGCACACTTCGTGGCTGTCACGCGGCCGGGGCACCAACTCATGGTGGACGGCCTGCCCCACGACGGGGTCACGACGCTGGAGATCCCGGCGCTGGCGATCTCGTCGAGCGACTGCCGTCGCAGGGCGCAGGCCGGCCAACCGGTGTGGTACCTGGTGCCGGACGGCGTGGTCCAGTACATCGCCAAGCACGGTCTGTATCGAGGTCTCGATGAGTGACAACAACCCGTCCCGCCCGCTGACCCGCCGCGAGATCCGCGAGCGGGAGCAGGCGGCCGCCGCCGCGCAGGCGAGCGCCGTTCCGCCGGCGCCGTCCGGGCCCGAGCACGGCGCGCCCTCCGCGGCGAGGTCGCCGTTCGCCCCGCCCGCCGGGCCGGCGCCGGCGCCGCGGTTCTCCGCGCCGGCGGCCGGTGCGCCGTCCCGCCGCTCCCTCCGCGAGCAGAGCCCGGCGCCCGCCCCCGCGCCCGCGCCGATGGTGCGGCCGCCGTCCACCTCCGCCGGGGTGCGCGGGCTGGACGAGACCGGTCGGCTGGCCCCGATCCAGCGACCGACCGGCGAGATGTCCCGCGCCGTCGCCCCGACGCCCCCGGTGCGCCCCGCGGCGCCGTCCAGCGCCCCGGCCGCGCCGCCCGCGCGCCCCTCGACCCGCCGTGACC